>NZ_DAZC01000015.1:2641-5495 GCF_002508845.1 Methanobrevibacter sp. UBA417 | reverse complement strand
TCTCCAAGGTTACTGTCTAAAAATTTTATAAAAACTTCTTTAGCAAATGGATGTGCTTGTGTGCACATTGAACCCAATATCCTTCCTGATTCGTATTTGTAATCTTGGTTTTGGTATTCTTGTAGTTCTTTTAGGATTTCTGATTTTGCTATTGGTTTTGTATTCATATAAATTCCCTTATTTTTAATTTTATTATTAATTATTAATTTTTATGGAAATATGATTAAAAAAAAAAAGTTTTAAAATAGAATAAAAATTTAATTTAATGTTTATTATTGTTTAAAAGAATATTAAAAAAAGAGAGGATTATAAAAAAAAGATGAAAATGTATTTTTCTTTTTTTGATAATCCAATGTTTTTTTTATTGTTGTTTTCTTGCAGCATCAAGTATTAATTTTTGTTCTGCACGTGCTACTGTTTTACGCACTTCTAATATTGCATCAGAGTTTGCAGATACACTTGTAATACCCATTCCAACAAGTTTTTCAACAATGTGAGGTACACTTCCTGCTTGACCACAGATACTGCAGGTTACACCATTTTCAACACATGTTCTGATTGTGCGTTCTACTAATGCCATTACTGCTGGGTGTTCTTCACTATAATTTTTAGCAACAAATTCATTGTTACGGTCTACTGCAAGTGTATATTGGGTTAAATCGTTAGTTCCTAAACTCACGAAGTCTAAGCCAACATCAATGAAGTCTTGTATGAGGATTGCTGCTGCTGGTATTTCTACCATCATTCCGAATTCAATGTCTTTGTGTGGGGTTAATCCTACTTCTTCACAGATTTTCTTTGCTTTTCTAAGTTCATCAGGATGTTGTGCTAATGGAATCATTACTCCAATATTTGTGTATCCTTGATCATGTAACTTTTTAATTGCCTTAAATTCTGCACGAAGTATACCGTCTTGGTCAAGTTCTCTTCTGATTCCTCTCCAACCGAGCATTGGGTTTGGTTCATCAGGTTCGTTTTCTCCACCATCAAGTGTTTTAAATTCATCAGTTGGGGAATCTAATGTACGGTACCATACTGGTTTTGGATAGAATACATCCACTACTTTGAGAATGTTTTCAACTAATATGTTTACTAGTTCATCTTCTCTGTCTTCTTCTAAGAATTTTACAGGGTGAACTCCAGCAGCTAACATCATGTGTTCAGTACGAAGTAATCCTACTCCATCTGCTCCAGTTGCAAATGCTCTTGGTGCAGCTTCAGGCATACTTACATTAGCTTTTACTTGTGTTACGGTTATTATTGGAGCTTCTTGTGCAACACTTACTGGTGTTTCTGTTTTTTCTTCGGCTTGTTTTTGGATTCCCTCATAGATGAATCCTTTTTTACCATCTACAGTAACATCAATGTTTTCTTTAATTGCACTAGTTCCGTCTCCAGTTCCCACTACACATGGTATTCCAAGTTCACGGGAGATGATTGCAGCGTGACAAGTTACTCCTCCTTCATCAGTTACGATTGCATTAGCTCTTTTCATTGCTGGAACCATATCTGGTGTGGTCATTGTTGTAACCATTATGTCTCCGTCTTCGATTTTGTCGAGTTCTTGGATTTTTTTAATTATTTTAACTGTTCCAGAACCGGTACCTGGACTTGCACCTAATCCTTTTTTAATTACTTTCATGTCTTCAACTTCACTAGTTTCAACTTTTGGAGTGTCATCTCCAAGTGTAGTGATTGGTCTGGATTGTAACATGAATAAATTACCATTTTCCATTGCCCATTCAGTATCTTGTGGTTTTCCGTAATGTGCTTGTATACGTTTTCCCATTTCAACTAAATTAAGTAATTCATCATCTGGTAAAACTCTTAGGTTTTGTTTGTCTTTTGGTACAGTGGTTTCTTTACTGGTTCCTTCATCATCTTTTGTGAACATGTATCTTTTTTCACTAACTTTAACTGATAAGATTTTATCATTATCTTTATCTACAGTGTAAGTATCAGGTGTTACTGTTCCAGAAACTACTGCTTCCCCTAATCCCCAGGATCCTTCTATTAATGCAATATTTTCCCCTGTTGATGGGTTTACAGTGAACATTACTCCTGCTTTTTCAGAGTTAACCATTTGTTGAACTACAACTGCAATTAATACTCTGGAGTGGTCGAAGTCGTTTTCTTCACGATAAAAGATTGCTCTTGCTTCAAATAAGCTTGCCCAACATTTACGAACATATTCAATTACTTGTTCTGTTCCTTTAACATGAAGGAAAGTATCTTGTTGTCCTGCAAATGATGCATCAGGTAAATCTTCTGCTGTTGCAGATGATCTTATTGCTACATCTGCATCATCAACACCTACTCTTTGTGATAAGGCATTGTATGCTTCTATTATAAGAGTGGTTATGTCTTCTGGTATTGGAGTGTCAATGATTATTTGTTTTATTTCTTCTGCAGCTTCTTGAAGTTCTTTAGTTTTGTTAATATCGATTGTGTCAAGTATATCCATTACAGATTGGAATATTCCAGTAGATTCCATGAATTTTTGGTAAGTTTCTGCTGTTATTACAAATCCGGGTGGTACAGGGATGCCTGCTTGAGTTAATTCTCCAAGATTTGCTCCTTTGCCCCCAGCTATTCCAATGTCGTCTTTGCTAATATTTTCAAATCTTTCAACATACATTTTTTCAAATTTCCTCTAATATTTTTTTCACAATATTTTTTTAAAAATATAATATAAATTTTCCATAAAAATTTTTTTAAATAGAATTTAATGATTAATCCATTATTTTTTTTTAGGTTTTATTGAATTTTATTTTATTTTTGAGGGTTAATTTTTTCTGGAATTAACTTTTAAATCTTTTTTTTATTAATCAAATATTAACATTAATTATTTTTT
>NZ_DAZC01000015.1:0-2459 GCF_002508845.1 Methanobrevibacter sp. UBA417 | reverse complement strand
ATATTTATTTAATTAATTCTGCGCCTTTATCTACAGTGATTTTACATGCAACTGGAAGTTTCATTGATGCACGTTTAAGTGCGAGTTTTGCATCGTTAAAGTTTTTAGGATTAATATCAATAGTGATAACTTTTTGATTTTTACTGCATAAAGCTTCTACACTAACTGCTTTTCCGAATGCGTTTCTCATACCACTTTGTACACGATCTGCTCCAGCTCCTGTAGCCATAGGATTAATACGTACAATATTGTGTGGGTAAGTTCTGATTTTCAAATGGTATCCGAATCTTCCTGCCTTTCTCATCATTAATCTGTTAGAAGCAATTCTTGCAGCTTCTAAAGCATTATGACTAATTCTGATAGGTCTTTTAACTGATAAAGATACAGCTACTGGGAATTCATCTGTTAAGCTTCCCATGTCATATTGAACAATTCTTGAATTTGGGGTTTTTCTAATATATTCTTTTCTTGAATAAGCACGAACCATTAATAGTTCCTCCATAAATAATAAATTTAAAAATTTTTCTATCAAACAATCCAAATATAAATTATGGTTTGATATATAATAAAAATAAACAAGCACCTAATAAACCTTAATTTAAGATTATATAAGGGGTTTATTTAAATAAAATTTTAAGATTAAATAAAAAATTTTTTTTTGTATCTAAAATTTAATGTTATATTTATATAATTTAAGATAGAATACGATTATTTATTTTAATCAACATTAATAAATGTTATGTTGAAAACAGTTCATCATGAAAAAAAATATTTTTATTTATAAAAAAAATGAGTTTAATAAAAATTCATTTACAATAATTTATTTTGTAATTTCTATTATATAATAATATAATTAAGTAGAATAAAAAAAAAATTATAAGTAGAAAAAAAATTTATAATTTATTTAAATTACAAGTGATTTTAATTTATTAAAGAATACTGCATGAATCAATTCATTTTTATAAATTAATGCAGATCCAGTTGAATCAGTATTTTCAAAACGTGAATCCTCCCCACAACCAACTGATTTAAAAGTTTCATACTTAGAAGATGAAATATTATCCCTAAAATCCTCAGCCAAATTATAAACATCCAAATCTTCAGTATTACTAGTTTTACTCTCTTGTAAGGCATCAATTATGTAACTTTTAATTATTCTCTCATGAAACTCTTTATATAAATAATTATTATATAATAATTCTAATCCTTTAACTTCATTGTTTATAAGAATTATACTACCATTCTGCTTATTTGCATATGGAAAACTTTCATAGTAATCATTTAATGTCTCCTCTTTAGATGAATAAACATCTTTTAAAGCACTAGTCTGAGATTCAATATTTAAATTGTTTTGAGTTTGATTAATCACATCCCAAACAAGGCCTTGATTAGATTTATAAACCCCATCTTTTTTAAGTGAAACATTAACAGTTTCTGTCCGTGCACCTCTAACATTTGATGAAGCATAATTTGTAGAATCATAAAAATTATTAGTTTGATACTCCCACCTATTAGCTTCAACACAACTTACAGGTATTAATTTTCCAACATGTGGTGGGATTAAAAGACTAGTATTTGCAATACGATCCTGTTTAGCACCAATAAGTACTTCACCTTCAAGAATAAGTAAAGGAGTTACTGCATTATTCATCACTTTTATCGTATCAACAATTCCATTTGGGTTTTCTTCATTTAACTCCACTAAACCCATACGTAAACCTTTCTTAAGAGTGAGAAAATCAAAATCATTAAGATTACTAGTTTCAAACCCTAAAACTGATACATTTTCATAGTTTTGCACTGGTAAAAATTCAATACTACTTAAACTATCTTTTATTGCATTAACACTCATAAAAAAAAATCCTCCCCCGTACTGATTTTTTTAAATTTTATTCACATCTGAATTTTCATCAGATTTTTCCTGTTCTAATTCATCATGAGATAATACTTGAGCAATTATAGAATCCTTAAATATAAATCGGACTTTAGCATAATCTGGATTCATAATTTTATCATAAATCCTACCTGCACTCATTGCTCCTTTAGCTACAGTTTTAGGACTATTTGCAACAAATCCTACTTGACCAGCATAACGCATTAGAACTTTAATAGCTTCACCATCATGAAGATTTTCCGGATCCTTTACTAATTTTAAAATACTACCTATTTGGAAAGGTTTCACTCCATGAAAAAAACTAGTACCATTAACTGTTATAAACATTTCACTAAAATCAACCATTTTAAAAGCACTCCCCCTTAATTATTAATTTTATTATACATTTACTAATATATTAAAATTTTTATCAATACGAAAAAAATATTTTTCTTTGTGAATTATAAATATATACTTGAATACATAAAATTAATAAGTAGAATATAAAATGAATTTATTTTATATTTTTTTTATATTAATAGTTGAAAAAAAATAAAGGATTTTTTTACTGTGAAGATTAAAGCAG
>NZ_DAZC01000025.1:0-3425 GCF_002508845.1 Methanobrevibacter sp. UBA417 | reverse complement strand
AAAGAGAAGATTGAACTAAACAGTGAAGCTATAAATTTAAGAAAGAAGTTTGGTGTAGATTGTCAGTTTAATTACCCCATTAATTTTTAAATTATTTACTTCAACATTTTTGATAAATTTTCAGATTAGTAAATCGATTTGTACATTAAATAATCGATTTTTTTAAATTATCAAACCCTTTTTAACTTTCATTTTATAAATATCGTTATATTTAAGTTGATATTTCGTTATTTATTAATTGATTTTTCATTATGTTTATTTTGATTATTACGATTTTTCTAAATTAAAAAGAGCCAATTAAGCTCTCTTTAAAATCTTTTTATTCACTTTTTTAAATCGTTTACAAATATATTTTGAGTCATATGGAATAATGACCTCATCTATTATTAAAATAAAAGAAGCAGTAATCATAACCACTTATTCCCTTAAGATGTGCAAATACCTTAGGGTTACGTACATCTTGATTAATAGGGCGCTTACTTATTAAATATGCTCTTATTTTAGTTGATCTCAATTTCATTTTGAGCTGCCATTACAATATCAGTATCAATTACCTGTTTCTTCTGCTGAGTTCCAATAATCAAGCATTTCACTAATAGACTATTGAGTTTTCTTACCGAACCATTACTACAACCATAGATTGCTTCAACTGCACTTTGATTAAATATTTCTTGGTGACACCCAGCTTTACTTAAACGTGTTTTAATATACTCTGTTACTTCCTCCTTAGTAATACCAGTAAAATGATAGTTGATGACAATTCTTTGTCTTAGTGGTTCATGGATATTCTTTGATAAGATCACATTTAATATTGGAAGACCTACGAGAATACAAGTAACATAGTTTTTTGAATCAAGATCGAAATTAAGAAGGATCTTAAGATCATTTAGGATTTCTGTTCGTAAATATTGTGCCTCATCAAAAATAATGACTGTATTAATCCTTTTATCTCTACAAAGGGATATAAGTGTTTCTTGAATACTTCTAAACATATCAGTTTTCTTGAAAGATGGTTCTATACCTAGACCGAAACTGAGATTACGATAAAACTCCATAACAGTAATTGTCGATAAAGGTATATAAACAACTTTAAAAAGACTTGGATTTAATGTTGATGCAAAATGTCTTAAAGTAAATGTCTTTCCGGTCCCAGCCCCTCCTGAAAATAATCCAATACCTTTTATCGACTTTAGATATTCTAGTCTAGATAAGGCTTCTGTAAAATCTTGTGATTTAAAGTGAAGCTTGGTATCTAAAGATTTATCAAATGGATTAAACTCTAACCCATAAAACATCTTATACATTGTCACGCACCTCACTTAACTTACTATAATCGATTGTGTTTTTTCTTTTAACCTTAGAATTATCAATTTTTTTAAGTGGGTAGATTTCAATAGCTTTATCATTATCAAATAAATAGGCCTTGGACAAATCAAATGGTAGGTACCTAACTTGAATCTTTTGACCAATATACTTTTGTGGTACCTCAAAAGTTATTTTATTAACCGGAATAGTGGCATCATTTAGTACTCTGCGTGTTTCCCGATGCAGGAAGTGTTTATCTAATTCCTCTATTGGAATATAACGAAATCGATCCATATCCTTTATAAAGCGTAATTTAGGAGTTTGATTAATTCCAGAATGAATGAAATTATTGTATTGATCATTAATGAACCTACCGACAACTTCATTTAATTCTTCTAATGATTGAAATTGATTCCAATCAATACCGTTCATCCATTTATCCTTAATTGTCCTAAAAAATCTTTCAATTTTCGCCTTACTTTCTGGAGAGTAAGTGCGAGTATGAATTAATACGGTACCAATAGAAGCGCAAATTAATTCTAATTGTTCATTTTTATATGGGCTTCCATTGTCCACAAATAGGCGTTTTGGAACACCATATTTGGCAACAGCTTGTTTAAATACTAACTGCATATTAACCGCATTATCGTTAAAAAAGACTCCATGTCCGACAATTAAGCGAGATGCATCATCGATGAAACAAATAAGATATGTTTTTTTCTTTTTCCCACCTTGATTTAACATAACGAAATGGCTTGAATCAGCTTGCCACATATCATTACTAAATTCCATTTCAAAAGCCCTTCTTTCGATACCTGATAATTGATTCGCTTTTAAATTATTATTACGAATATAACGTAATACACTTGATAATGAAGTTTCTGTTTTTTTTACTATCCCATCTTCAATTAACTTATGATAAATTAATGTACCAGTAATATGCGGAAACTGATTTTTTAATTCTCGAATCCGATTTATAGCCTCATCATTAAGTGTTCTCGATATTCCACAATCACTTCTACCCTTAGGCATTAATGCATCAAAACCATGATGCATATACTTTAGATACCACCCCTTAGCAGTTTCAGGGGTAAACGAAAAGAGTGTACCATTTGACAAGGTATACTTCTTCTTTGATTCCTCACGAAAATGTTCAATTTTCGATGGAGTAATATAAGTATTTGTGACAATAGGAGCAATAATTGAATATTTTAGGAGTGCTATCTCCTTTAAGAGTTTTTCATTCATACCTTTCACCTCTAATAAGAGTATAAAATGTCAGATTTTGAAAAACAATTCAATTATTATGTGGTCAGGTCATTTTTAAAAAATAAACTGTCAAGATGAATTAATAATCTGCATAAAACAATACTTATTTTCATAAAAATATTCTTTTAAAAAATCAGACAGGTTAATATAACCTAATATTCTTTTTAATATTTCTATTAAACTAACCTTACTTTCTTTTTTTTCTTTAAATAATAAAATACATTGAGCCTTATGATCTAGAAATCTTTTAATCCATAAATATATTAGTTGAGGTGATATTTTAAATCTTTTACATAGTTCTTCGATCTTCACCTTACTATAATACCCATTTAAACATTCCAAAATCAAACTATAACTATAGGTACAATAAGGAATGATGAAGTCCGGTAATACTGCATGGGTACAACCACATGACTTACATTTTAACCTCAATATCATTAATATTTCATGAACTAAATTAGTATCAATAAGAGCTACTACATGCCTAGGATAATAACCATGAATTTCTAACCTACCCTTCGCTTTACAAGTAGGACATATTAATAAACCAATTATTAGGTTTTTAACAAAAAAATTATAACTTTCACTTAAACAATTGTTGATTTTTACCTTTATATTTGATAACATTATAAGTGCTTATTGGAGCAAAGAGAAGAGTGGTTTGGTGACTGTGTCTTCTCTTTTTTATTATCCAATACCTTTCAGCCATAACAAAAAAATTAATATGAAAAAAAATATTCAAATTACCAATATCCTTATTATATAATGAAGATATCTTAATTTGAATATTTTATTATATTTCTATAGTAAATAATTAGCTTATCTACATTTAATAAATTCATTCAAATTTA
>NZ_DAZC01000037.1:16662-21399 GCF_002508845.1 Methanobrevibacter sp. UBA417 | reverse complement strand
TTTTACTGTGAAGATTAAAGCAGATATAAAAATAGAATATAAGAAAAGTGAAGATGCAGAAATATCTTATCAATCGTTAAAAGTAGATGATGATGAAGGGTACTGTAAATCAACTATTACAGATAATATTATAAATTATAAAATTACAAGTGAAAATTTAGGCAGTTTCTTAAGCACCAGTGATGATTTAATAGCATCTGAGATACTTGTTGAGAAAATACTTGAAAAATCACAACTAAATACAGAAAAAAAATTTTAAGGGAGAATGTGGAAGAAAATGAAATTCACACTCAAAGGAGAAATTACCTTTAGTAAAGATGCAACAGAAGCTAAAGAAGATATTCAAAGCTTCATAGATGATGCGAATAAAGAATTATTACTCCGTGGTTTAGGAAATGAAACCCCAGAAGCAGGAGCACAAATTACTGATTGGAATATTACTGGTGATAAATTAAACTTAACCATTAAATCTGGTCATAAAATACGTGCACATGACGGATTATTACGTTTAAAAAATCCATTAAGTAAAATTGTTGGTAAAAAATATCATTTAGGTGTACGTGACATGCACATAGACACCTATGAAATAAGCATACCAACTGATGAGTATAGTTTTAATAAGGATGCAGCTTTAAAATTCGAACAAATCCAAGATATCCAGGAAGAAGATAATTTTGTATGTTTCACAATTAAAGATATTAATGAATCTGAAATTAAAAAACAAACCATTAATCGTATTATAAAACAGGTAGCTACTAAGGAAGAGTTAACTGATGAAAATGGTGAACAATTAGATTTAACCTACAAGATGAACAGTACACCAGGTGAAATAGTTTACAGAAGTGATAAATTCGAATTACACCCTGTAGATGATGTGACCGAAGAAGCATTAAAACTTGGATGGGTTAAACAATTCCCTGGAAAAGGACAATGGTTCTATGGACCAAAAATGACCGCACTTGAACGAGCAATAGAAAGCATCCTCGTGGAAAAAGTATTAGATAAACTTGACTTCCAAGAATGCTTATTCCCAAAACTCATACCATTCGAAGTATTAGATAAAATGAAATACTTAGAAGGCCTACCTGAAGGAATGTACTATGTAAGCGCACCAAAAAGAGACCCTGAAGCATTTGATAAATTCAAACAAGAATTAATCATTAACCATGAAATACCAATAGACCTCCTAAAAGATGGTTTAAAAGATCCAGGATATGTTAATGCTGCAGCACAATGCGAACCATTCTACGAATTCCTCTCACACGAAGTAGTTGATGAAAAAGACTTACCAATAAAATGTTTCGATAAAAGTGGATGGACCTACAGATGGGAAGGTGGAGGTGCAAAAGGCCTAGACCGTGTACATGAATTCCAACGAGTAGAAGCAGTATGGTGCGGAACCCCAGAACAAGTAGATAAAGTACGAGATGCTACACTCCTCTTATCCCAAGACTTAGCAAGTGAATTAGAACTTGAATGGTACACAGAAGTTGGAGATGATCCATTCTACCTTGAAGGACGAAAAGTTGAAAACCGTGGAATAGAATTCCCAGACGTGCCAAAATATGAAATGAGACTAGTAGTACCAAACCGTGACAAAGGAGTTGCAGTAGTAAGTGCAAACAATCATGGAACACACTTCGTAGAAGGATTCAGTATACAAGAAGCACACCAACACAATATTTGGACAGGTTGTACAGGTTTCGGATTAACACGTTGGTTATTCGGTTTCCTTGCACAAAAAGGATTCGATAAAGAAAACTGGCCAAAAATGGTGCTTGACCGCTTAAAAGATGCAAAAACACCTAAAGTTTTAACCTGGCCAAAACAATAAAACATGAATAACAATTATAGAAATTTAATATTTCTATAATTAATTTTTTAATTTAAACTTTTTCCATACTATTTTTATAATTATTTTCAATATTCTTTTAAAAATAAAATTCAATATCAAAATATTAAACCCACTAAGAATAGTTTAATACTTTTTAATTTGTTTAGATAATAATTTATAATCATAAGAGTTAACTATTCTTAATGAGGTTATGAAATATGAATTTAATTAACACTGAATCTAAATCATTGAAAAAAAATATTAAAGAAGCATTAAAAGCTTCAAAACATGTGAAATCTCAAGAAGGATATAGTATAATAAATTTAAATCATGACACTGCAATACCAAGAGATGATAAAGTAGACGATCACATAACACAAATTTTAAATGAAATTTTAAAAAATGATTTAATTAATAATAATTTTAAAAAAGAAGATATTGAAGATAATGTTTTAATTATGTTAGGTGAATTATCTTTATTTGATAAATCAGAATTAAACTCAGAAGAATTTGATAAAAAGTACAATATTGAAATTGATAAATTTAAAGATAAAATAGAGAATATTGCTGAAAAAGAATTTGATTATTACGATTTTACTTTTATTATAGAAAATTTAAGTATAGAACAAAATTTTTCAATAGGTAATGTTGAATTTTTCACTGTAAAAAGCATAGATAAAGAAAAAGAAAAAATAAATGAGGATAATTTTGATTTTTATAAACTAAAGTGTACTTATGCAAAAACAACCACATTTGGATCAAAGGAATATGCCACTATAAAAGCAGAATTCAATATTAAAATAGCTATAAATATTTTAAAATTATTTATAGACCCAAAATGCTACTTAAATTTTAATTTACAAGGATTCACTAATGATTTACCTAGTATTAAATATATTTCATATGCAGAAATAAAAAATATAACTTCTAGAAGTATGAATTGGCCATATAATAGCATCGATACTGAAATAGACAGTACATTTCTCAAGAAAAACAAACAACCTCTAAATTTTTTATCAACAATTGTAAAAAATGAAAAAAGAAATAATTTTGAGAATAAATTAATACATGCTATATACTGGTTTGGAGAAGCTATTTCTACACCAGTCCCAAAATTAGGAGATTTTCCAGAAAATAAACGTGCAAATTCAAACGATAATTTCGATTTTTTCAGTAGATATGAACAATTGTTAAAACTGATAATCTCATTAGAAACCGCTTTTGTAATTGATGAAAAAGATAAATCAGAAACTATATCTTTTAAAGTTGCAGATTTAATTGATAAAGAAGATTATAAAGATAAAATTAAATCATTTTTAAAAAGTATGTATATTACTAGATCCAAAATCGTTCATGGAGGAAGTGGTTATATTAGTTATGATAACTTGGATGATTTAATTTATTATACTAAATTAGCTTTAATAAATTTAACATTGAATTATGCAAATGAATTATCTTACACCAAATCCCATTAAGCTATTAAATTAACAAAAATACTAAAATTAAATTGGAGAATATAAATATAATTTTATGAATGAAATAATATTATGAAAAATTAATCTTCAACAAATTATAGAGCTATAATTCATATCCATCTAAACACCATAATATTATTTTTTCAGAAGATAATTATTAATTATTCCTTATTTTAGTATTAATTTTAAGGAGTAATGGGTAGTATAAAACAAACTTTAATAAAGAGTTTTGTTAAAGATATATAACATTAATAAGATTATATTATTAGTTATTTATAATTAAATATTAAAAAAATTTTTTTAAACCCCCTCATTTTATTTTAAAAAAAATAAATAATAAATTAAATAGTTATTGGAAGGGATAAAACATTAATTTTTCTCAGGGAAAAAAATAAATGGTTTGTTGGAGTGTTAGATTTAAATGAATTGTGAGAATCATCCAGATAGAGAAGCAGTGGCTAATTGTGCAGTTTGTGGTAAAGCAATATGTGAAGAGTGCCTTATAAAAATTGCTGGAAATACTTATTGTAAAGATTGTATTAATGAATTGGTTACTGAAAGTATAGTTGAAAAAGCTATGGGGAATAAGAATCCGGAACCTAGTATTGGTACTGGTGAAGTTGAAAGAAAACCTGCAAGTCAAAGTGATATTAGTACTGGTGAAGTTGAACCTGAATTAGAGGATGAGGCAGCTGAAGATGGGGATTATGACTTTGAAAACCAATTTGAAGAAGAAAATGAAGAGGTTAGTGTTTCTAATGGTGCTGGTAAGCATAAGTTCCGTTCTGCAGCTAAGATTTCAAGTATGCTTGAAGAGAAAGGTTTAACTGAGGAGTCTGCTTCATATTTAAATGAAGGAAAAGAGGAAGCAGCGAGTGATGATGTTTATAAGGTACCTGAGCCTGGAATGAAGGAGCCTGCAGTTTTCAAGGAAAGTGAGGTTGTAAGTGAGGGTGATGGTCCTGATGAAGAGTTAGAAGCTAAGTATGAGAAGTATTTAGAAGATCTTTATTATGATGAACCTGATAAAAGTGAAGAAAGTATTAGTGAGGAAGTTAAATCTGATAAACCTTTATCTCTTCAAGATCAATTAGCTATGGATGAAGCTGAAAATGGTCCTTTAACACGTAAACCTTTTATTAAAAAAGAGGAACCAGAAGATGATGATGATGAGGAAGAGGTAGAGGTAGCGGAAACTGTTACTAGTAGTATTGAGGATAGTTTTAATGATGGGACTTATACTAGTAGTTTAAGTGAAAGTGATGATGAGGATGTTATTGTTCCTGTTCACATGCAAAATAATAATGATAGTGATGATGGTTTAAGTTATGAGGAGATTCGTGAACGTATTCTTGAAGAGGAAGGTCATTTAAATAGTGAACCTGATACTGGTCGTGTTCAAAGTGCTTATGCTAATCAGCAATCTGA
>NZ_DAZC01000037.1:3733-16410 GCF_002508845.1 Methanobrevibacter sp. UBA417 | reverse complement strand
GATTATTATGTTCATAATGAGGAATTAAATAGTAATGTTCGAAGTATTCATAACCATCATGAAAGTGATGATGGTGAGGATGAGGGTAAGTTTAGTGTTGGTGAAATTATTTTAACTATTATTTTAATTGTTTTAATTCTTATAGTGGTTAGTTATGTGATTTACTTATTTACTTTAAGTGGTGATTATCCTACTTATATTGATGCTGTTAGTGTATTGTTTAGTGATCCAATGCAACTTATTGGTAATATTTTTAATTAAAATCCTTTCTTCTATTTTTATTTTTTTTTATAAATGAAATGTTAACAATTGTTAATATTTTGGGGTTAAAAAAAATTTAAAGAAAAGTGAATAAGGATTATTCTTCACTTTCAGTATTTTCCCCGGTTTCTTCAGATTCTTCTTCTGCTCTTTTTTCAAATTCATCCACAAATTGAACCTTATCATAAGGCATGTTTTCATATAAATCTTTACTAATTCGGTATCTAGCAAAGGTTATATCCATATAACTTTTTTGATCGAAATGAGTGATTTCATCTAACTTGATTTTAATAGTATCCCCGTCAAATTCAACTTCAGTCTTTTCAAGATCCATATTAGGATAAGCATAGTGAAGATTAATCATACTTTTAACTTTTTCAGTATCATCATCAATAACATCAGAAATGGTTAAATCATAATCTAAAGTTTTACCTGCAAGTTCATGGTTGAAATCTACTTTAACTCTTCCACCATTTACAGTTAAGATTTTACCAGTTTGTCCTTCAGCTGTGATTTTCATTCCAGGATATGGTGTCATACCTTGTTTTTTAAATTCTTTCATTGGGATGAGTTGAACTAAACTACTGTCACGATGACCGAAACCATTTTCAGGGTCAACTGTTACTTTCTTATTATCCCCTACTTCCATACCAAGAACTGCATCATCTATTGCGGGGAGTAAATGTTTTCCACCAACAACTATTGGTATTGGTCCATAATTTTTTTCCTTATTATATATTCCTGCTTCTTCAGCTACATCTTGATTAGTAGTATCAAATACATCACCGGTTTCTTCTACTTTTCCAGTGAATTCTATTTTAACAAAGTCACCATTTTCTATTACCATAATTTAATTCTCCTATTATCGTTAATTATTTTATTTTTAAAATCTTCTAAAACGTGTTCATTTTTATAATTTAGTACACGTATGTTAAAAGGATAAGTTTCAATATAATTAGATATTATATCATTATTTACTTTTGTCTCAAGTATACTTAAAACCCTATGTTTATAATGAGTACTGAAACCATATGGAATAATATTTAAAACTTCATCTAGACTTGTGAAAGGTTCTTCTTCCCTGTGAAATATAATATTTTTAGTTAATTCTGGTGTGAAAAAGTTTAATTTAGATAATTCAGTATATGACAACGTGTTAACATTTTTTAGGATTTCTTCTATGTTTCTTATATTATGTAATGGTGCATGATTATTTTCTATTTCACGTTTTAAAATTCTTAAAGTCTCACTTGGTACCATGTCTTTAATGGAATCTAATTCGTTACTAACTATGGCTTCCCGTATTCGTGTACCACTAACACCTTCAATACGTGGAACGAATATGAATTTATCCTTAAAATCAAATCCTATCTTATTTAAACTTTTACTAAATGAACAAATAACATAATTATCCTCAGCTAACTTACCCTTAAAAACCGTCTCATGAAGGGTTGTGTCAACTATTTTATAAGGTTTAGGTACAACTGCATGACCCATACTTATACGCTTAAGAATATCAGTAAATTCTGGTGAAGGATTATATCCCCTTGGAATGTAGTCAGTGTTTAGGGCTTGAAACATTTTACATAAACAGAGACTGTATTGACCAGAACCCATAATACCCATAGGTGGCCCTTCAACTACAATATCTGCACCAACATTCACTGCAATCTCAGCTCTAACCTCCCTGGGTAAAATGTAGGGTAGGCCTCGTCCACTACGCTCAAAAAGTCCAGGGACAACTGCAACAAACAAACCATCAGGAACATGTTCTTTTGCAGTTTTCATACAATGATAATGACCATTATGTAAAGGTGAATACTCAGTAAAATCAGCAATTAAAGGAACACCACTATGAGGTGTTTTGTTTTTCACTAAATTCCGGTTTTGAGAATCCCTGTAATCTTTTTTAAAAATCTTCTTATCACGTTTTAAAATATTTTCCACATAAACTTCACTTACCATAATATTAATTATTTATAAATCTTATAAATAATAAAATTAATTACATTATAATAGAAATTTATTGTGTGGGAGGATTGGATTTATTTTATGTTATTTGATACAGTACTCAGAAATGTGAAAATAGTAAACATGAAAGGTGAATATAATATAGGAATAAATGAGGGTAAGATAAGTAAAATCAGTAAAACAGGTTTAAATGGGGAAAACGTAATAAGCCCAGGGGAAGGTGAGGTGGTGCTTCCAGGTTTAATAGATCCTCATGTACACTTCCGTGACCCAGGTTTAACTTATAAGGAAGATTTTCATACTGGTAGTATGAGTGCTGCAAATGGAGGATTCACTACTGTAATTGATATGCCAAATACTAAACCCATAACTAATACTTATAAAAATTTTCATGAAAAAATAAAAATAGGGGAAAAGAAGAGTATAGTGAACTTTGGTTTAAACTCTGGATTTAATACATACGGCGAAATGTGTAAGATCGCAGAATTAAAACCTGCTAGTTTTAAAATATTCATGGACCTTGAAACAGATTCTAGTCTAAATGAAAAATTTAAGGATTTACAAAGATTAAACACTGAACTAGGTACTAGTTTTTTAGTTTCCTGTCACTGTGAAAACCGTTTTATAGTACATGAAAACACTTACTATCAAAAAAGTAAAAAAGAAAATCAGAGTATTGATTATAGTTATGCTCGACCCTCTGAGGCAGAAATTGTAAGTATAAAACAAGTCCTAGATTTAATCAGAAAGTATGATTTAAAAGCACACATCTGTCATTTGAGCACAGTTAAAGGATTAAAGGAAGTATTAAAAAGTCCATGTGATGTAAGTTATGAGTTTACACCTCACCACATATATCTGGATAATACTTATTTTAATAGTTTAGGAAATATGGTAAAAACCAACCCACCACTACGTAACGTTAATGATAAAATTGGATTAAAAAACATTAACCCTAAATGTATGATAGGAACAGATCACGCACCACACACAATAAATGAAAAAAACTTGGGAGTGTGGGATAGTAAACCAGGAATTGGTAACCTCGAATGTGTACTACCATTACTTTTAACTGAAGTAAATAATGGTAGCTTAAGTTTAGGATTACTAGCTAAAATTATGAGTGAGAATCCTGCAAAAAGATTCCACCTTGAAAATAAGGGAGAAATATGTGAAGGATACGATGCAGACATAACAATAGTAAATCTTAAAGAAAGTGGAGTAATAAATCCTATGGAATTTTATAGTAAAGCTAAATATTCACCATTTAAAAATTGGACTTATACTGGAAAACCTGTAATGACAATTGTTAATGGAGAAGTAATAATGGAAAAAGGTGAAATACTAAAAAGAGATATAGATAGGAAGGGTGAAAAAATTAGTAAATACGTGCACAGTTAAGTAAAACATAGTTAAGCCTTAATTATTTTTATAGTTAAGGTTTTAAATAATATTTTAATTAAGTGTTTTTTTAATTATTTTAATAGTTTCTTTTTTTTAAAAATTTAGTATAAGATTTTTTTTATTCCAATTTTAAATAATTAATGTGTGAGTGTGTAAACATGTACACAGTAAATATTTTATAAATAAAAACTACAAGTGTAAAAGTTTTTGGAATTTTAAAAAAAATGAAAAATAGGATTTTAAGAAAGGAGAGAAAATTCCTCCTAACTTAAAATTTTTTTTATATAAATTTTGTTTATTTTGTGTTTAAAACATTTACTAAACTTTAAGCAGTTACAGTAATACTACCAGTTTGATTATTGGAAGGTTGGTAAGTACTGTCCCCTTCAAAGTAACATTTGAAGGTGTAATCACCAGCAAATAATTCAATAGGTAATTGTACTTCTCCAGCAGAGTCAGTAGTTCTCCAGTAAAGTTTACTTTGACCAGCAGCATTAGATAATATCATACCTATCTTTTGACCAATAATAGGAGTACCATCAGTAGTTTTTAAAGTTCCAGTGAAGTTTAAAGCTTGACCATATTTTTCAGTGAAATTACTGAAAGATAATACGGTAGCAGTACGGTTATCTACAGGTTCAGTTCCGTTAGTAACGGTAATAGTACCGTTTGCAGGACCACTAGGTAAATAATAAGTTTTATTATCAGCAGTTGTGAAACCAGCGAAACTTGCACTAGCTGTGTAAGATCCAACGAATAAATTAATTTGTAATTGGTATTCTCCATTAGTATCAGTAGTTACCCAATAAATTTTACTAGCACCATTAGCAGGGTTAGTAAGATTAAGAGCAATATGTTGACCAACAATAGGGTTACCATTAGCATCAGTTAATTTACCAGTTAAGTTTAAACCTTCACCATAAGCTTCAGTGAAATTAGTATTAATAGTTAAATTAGTAGTAATATTACCAACTACAGGAGTTGGTTCAGGAGCAGTACCGTTTACAGTTACATTAATAGTAGTAGCAACATCTTCAGTTAACTGAGTTGTAGATGTATAACTAATTAATACGGTGTAATTACCATTTGCATAGTTACCGAAAGTAGCTGTGAAAGATCCATCAGCATTAACTTTAGTAGTTGTAGAAGCAATTACATTATCTTCAACATGTTCAGGATCATATTTACTGGAATCAAATAAGAAAACTTGTACAGTTCCTTCAGTAGCGTTAGCTACAGTACCTTTAATGGTTATAGGAGTTACATTGTTAGTACTTATATTTTTAGCAATAATATCACTAGTTAATTGAACAGTGTTAATAATTACATAAACAGGTTTACTAGTATAATTATTATTAATTTTGAATGTAACAGTGATTGCACCTTTAGTTAAACCTTTTAAAGTATTTGCATCAACAGTTACTTTACCTTCAACCATGCTTACAGTACCTGCAAGTTTACCACCAATGTAATAGTTTACATCTCCAGTATAATTTACAAGATCATTAGTACTGTTAGTTAAGTTAAGAGTGAAAGTTTTATTAACAGTGTTTAATGTAACACCGTTTATAACAGTAGGTTTAGCATTAAGATCACCAATTGGTTGACCAGTAACACTTACAGTTGCAGTAACATTATAAGGTAAATAAGTATCATCACCAGCGAAAGCATAAGTTACATTATAATCTCCAGCACTTAAAGCTAAAGCACCAAAGTCAATAGTTGCTTTTCCGTTTATTACATTAACATTACCTAATGATTTATTATTAATAAACATTTCAACAGTAGTGTTAATTGGAGTTTCGAAAGTAATATTTGCGTAAGTACCATTACCTGTAGTAGTAAGATTATATTTTAAACTAGGTGGGGTAACAGTAATCACATTACTATTTTTAATAACGATATTTACAGTAGTGTTACTAGCAGCATAATTATCCTTATCAGTTGGTGTGAAAGTAATTAAAACATAATAATTACCATTAGCTTGTTCACCAATAAGAATATTATTAATAGTAGCAGTACCTAAATTAGCATCAGAACCTTTAACAGGAGTAATAGCTTTTACAGCTGTACCATCTGCTTTGTAAAGAACAGCAGTCCAAGTACCATCAATTTTTTCATTACCAGTAGTAGAATTAGAAATTGCTTTAATAAAATCAGCAATAGTAGTTGCTTTTAAAACATCATTAGTTGTGTAAATAGTTTTATTAGCAGTGAGATTAGTAGCAACCTTATTAATAGTTAAAACCATAACATCAGAATTATTAATCTTATAGTTAGAACCAGTAGCACTTAAAGTTATAAAGTAAACACCAGAGTCTAAACCATTAATTGCTTTAGCACTATCAGTAGTTAATGTGTAAGAACCATCAGTATTTCTAGTGAATGTTAAATCAGTTTTTTCACCAGTAGCTTGATTAATAGCAGCACCAGTTACAGTTACAGTAGAATCTTTAATTAAATCCCCATTAATATCTAAAACAGTACCATTAATAGAAACATCAACAGCACCGAAATCAGCATTAGAATCATTTAATACGCCGTTAACTTTACCGTTTTTAGGAGTTATATTAAGAGTAGCAGTAGCAGACACATCACTATATGAGAATTCAAAAGTCATATTAGTGGTTGTAACAGCTAAAGGTGTAGAAGAACCTGTTAAAGCTTTATAAGTTACATCATTTAAAGAAAATTTACCATTTTTATCAGTAGCTACTGTATAAGTATTTCCACCAACAGTAACGTCTACATTTACACCATCAACAGGAGTACCATCAGTTTTAGTTAAAGTACCAGAAAAGGACCAAGAATCCCCATAACTAATAGTGTTTTTATAATCATCTAAAGCTAAAACATCATCATTATATGTAAAAGCAATATATGAATTAGAATCTGCACTTAAATAAGTATAAACTGTATCTGTATAAGCAGCTGATCCTTTTGGAACAACAACATTAAGATAATAAGTAGTTCCATCAGTTAACTTATCTGCACCATTAATAGTTAAATCAGTAGCAAAAGTACCATCAGTACCTAAAGTAACAGTAGCACCATCAACAGTAGCACCATCAACAAGAGTATAAACATCTGATGATTTTGTGTAAATACCAGAACTTACAACAACATTAGGTTGAGTAGCAGTATTCAAAGTATTATCATCACCAGTAGTAGTAGCATTAATAACAGTGCTTTCAGGAACATGAGTATTTAATGAACCAGTTGATGCAGCTCCAGTTTTTACAGTGTCATTAATAGTAATAATATTACCATTACTTACAGGAGTATCTCCAGTATTAGTTACAGTAGCATTATCAATAGGACCATCAGTAGCAGGTTCTGCTGAAACTGCAGATACTGCTCCAATCATTACAACTGCAAGAACTAAAAATAATGATAAAACTTTAATGTTTTTTGAAAACATTTTATTTTTCACCTCAAAATTTTTGAGTTTTTTTATAGTATCAAAAAAAGTTTTATTTTAAATTTTTTTTTGATCTATTTTTTCATTCGTCTGTCTAAATAAATTTTTTTTATTCTTTTTCATATGAAAGAAAATAATAGTAATCCTTATAATTAAAATAGAGAGAAAAAGTAATGTTTCCCCCCATTTTTCCGGATACATCATCCCCATATAAACATTTTAACATGAAGTATTCTTTTAAATAACTATGTTTTTAGTTCCTTTAAAAATTTTCATACAATTATTATATTAGGGTGGAATTTTTAGGTGTATAGTGTTAGTTATTTTTTAACATCATGATAAAACCTTTTTTGTTTTAATTTATTAAAACAATCCAAAACCTAATAAGTTTACTTTAAAGGGTTGTTAAAAAAATACCATGTTAATATAACCTTATTGTAATTATACAATAAATACTTTACTATATAATTCTCATAATAACAAGCATAAAAAAAATGAGAAAATTTTAATAAGTAAAATTAAAAATTTAAAAAAAAAGATAATAGTAAATGTTAATTTTATATTTATTTTTTTTATAAAACAAAAAAAAGAGGGAAAAATAAGAGTAAAATTTCCATCCCTTTTTAAATTTTTATTAAGTAGTGTTTTTATTTTAGTGATAGTGCGTGTTCTTTGCATCTTTCAATACAATTTTCACAGAGTGTGCAGAAACCTGCAACAGGTAAATTGGTTTTACTTGTTTCATGTAACATGTCATATGGACATGCTGTTATACAGTCTCCACATTGATCACACTTAGAAGCATTGAAGTTTATACGGTTACGTGTAACAGTAACACCATCTATGATTTTATCCACTTCTGCAAGTTGTAATGCATCATTTGGACATACTGCTGCGCATGCTCCACATCTTGCACACATACTGAAGGATGGTTCTCCCATGTCCCGTTTTTTGGATGGTAATTCCATTCCACGTTTAGTAACTACACGTATTGCTTCTGTTGGACATTTAAGTGCACATGATCCATCGAAGATACATTTTTCAGTATCACGTACTAGTCCTTCATCTGATGCTTGTGTTGCTTGTCCCCAAGTTACACTTAATTCTATTGCATCTACTGGACATAATTTTTCACATAATCCACAAGCGGCACAAGCATTTGGTAATTTAATACTTAAATCTGCACCTTTAGCTTGGATGAAGTCTCCTGGACATGCATCTACACAAGTATTACATCCAATACAATCTTCATTGTTTAATGTGAAAGTGTTTATGGTTTTTCCACGTTTAATTGGAATATTTTCACTAATGTATACTGCATTCCATGGACAAGTTTGTGAACAAATTCCACATTTAATACAAGTATCTTCATCTATAGTGATAGGTTCACCATAACCTGAAAGTGTTATTGCATCTACTGGACATTCACTTACACATGTTCCACATCCAACACAGTCTTGAATGTAGACTGCACCTTCAATATTTACTTCTCGAGTGGCTGGTTCTTTTATACCCGGCATACCAATTGCATCTACTGGACAAATATCTACACATTGTTGACACATTACACAGTATCCACCAAGTGGTAATTCTCCTTCCACATCTCCAAGTTTCATTATACTTTTAGGACATGCACTGATACATTCACCACATTGATCACATTTACTTGGGTTGAAGTTTAATCTTACAACCGGATCTGCATCATCAGAAATGATAATGTCCCCAACAGTTAATGCACCATTAGGACACACACCAGCACATTTAGGTTCACTATCACAAGTATCACAGTAAGTAACTGTTTCTTTCACTGCAATAGCACCGGAAGGACAAACTCCTTCACAAGCTCCACATTTGATGCAAGTATCTTGATTAACTGATATCATATTAGTTATTCTCCTAATTTAATTAATTAAATTTTTTTCTTTACTATAAAAAATTTTTATATAAAAAAGGTTTTAATATGGGGGAGATTAATTTTTCCCCACTATTAGAACTTTAAATTTTTTTTTATAGTATTTTAAATTTTTTTTTGCATCAAATAATTTATATTTTTTTGACAAGGGTTCCTTCACTATCGTATACTTCAATAGTTGCAAGTCTCATTTGACCATCCATTGTATGGGTTGCACAGGATAAACATGGATCGTATGCACGGATAACCATTTCCATAAGGTTGAAGATTTTATCATCTACTTCTACACCAGGTTTGATGTAAGTTTTTGCGACTTGGTTTATTCCCATTTCCATTGCTGGATTGTTTTGAATAGTTGCAACAACGATGTTTGCTTTAGTTACAAGTCCATTGTCATCTGTTTTGTAGTGGTGGATTAATGTTCCACGAGGTGCTTCTACAATACCTGCACCTTCTCCTGCTACTTTTTCTTGTGGTTCCGGTACTTTTTCACCAGATAAGTCTTGGTCTAATCCGTCAGCTGCACATTCTGCTGCTGCTAACATTTCAATAATTCTTGCCCAGTGGAAGAGTAATGGCTGTTGTGCGTATCCGAATTTTTCACGGAATTCTTCAAATGCAGCTTGAGCTAATGGTGCTTGGTCTGGCATTTTATCTGCAACGTTTAAACGAGATAATGGTGCTACACGGTAAATTCCTTCAGGGTATCCTAATTCTTTAATGTATGGGAATTTTAACCAACTGTAAGGTTTTACGTGTTCTGCAACAATGTCTTGGTATTCGAGGTTGTTGTATTCGTATTCGATTTTGGATCCGTCTTTGGATTTTATTCTAACATTTCCATCATATACATCCCATACACCATCTTTAACGAGTCCGCAGTGACGTGTGTCTCCGAAGTTTCCAAGGGTTTGTACAAGGTCTAATTTTTCAGCAAATACTGGTTTTGCAAGGTCAAGTGTTGCTTGTGCAAGTTCAACGTTTTCTTTTGCTTTTGCAAGTAAATCTGCTTGTGTTTCATCTGAAAGTTCTGTGGTTATTCCACCTGGAATACTACTAGCTGGGTGAATTGGACGTCCACCTATTGCTCTTACAATATCTAAACCATTTCTTCTGATTTTGATTGCTTGTAATGCTACTTCTGGACTGTCTTTAATGATTTGGAATACGTTACGGGTTTGTCTTGTTCCGTTTGGTATTATTAAATCTGGTGCTGCGAGGAAGTAAAAGTGAAGAGCGTGGGAGTGCATGAATGAACCCCAGTTTTCAATTTCTCTCATCTTATAAGCAGTAGGGAGTATTTCATCTCCGAATCCGAAGATTTGGTCTGCTGCTTTTGCTGCTGCTAAGTGGTGTTGTACATCACAAATACCACAGATACGTGGTACTATACGTGCTACTTCTTCTATTGGTCTTCCTTGTAAGAATTTTTCAAAACCACGGAATTCCATTACATGTAGTTTTGTGTCTTTTACGTTACCGTTTTCATCAAGGTCTACGGTTATTTTTGCGTGTCCTTCAATACGGGTTACTGGTTCCATTGTAAGTGTTGTCATATTTATTTGCCTCCTTTTTGCATTTTCATTGGTACTAATGCATCAGGTAAAGTGTAGGTGTAGAATGTTCCTACGATATCATCTAATTCGTTTGCTACTTCTTCTGGATCTACATCTTTATCTTCTGATACTCCGTAATCTGATGCGATAGCGGAAATCATTTTTGCTCCTGCATCTTTAACATTTGCAGTTGGTCCGTAACATCCACGGCATGGTACGTTTGCATCTCCTGGGCATTCGGATCCACAGAGGGATACGGTTGCTGGTCCCATACATACGAGTCCTTGGGAGATTAAACATAAATCTTCTTCTGGTTTTCCAACTTCAAATTGTCTTTTGATGAAGTCCATTGCTAAACCTGCAGGTGGTTTTTCTCTTGGACATACTTCACAAAGGTTAGTTGTTGGTAATTCTATTGTTTCCCCATTTAATAATGTGATGATTGCTTGTGCAACTACATCGGATCTTGGTGGGCATCCTGGGATGGTTAAGTCCACATCAATACATTCGTGTAATGGTCTTACACGGGATTCAAGGTGTGGTACGCCTTCGCTTGGGATGATTCCTTCTGGGTTTACAGTACTGCAAGAGTTAATGTATGCTTCTTCTTCTAATTCTTCTACGGTGTGTAAGTTTCCAAGTCCTGGTATTCCACCGTATGCTGCACATGTTCCGTATGCAATTACAAAGTCTGCTTTTTCTCTTAACATTTCTGCTAATTCACGGTTTTCATTGTTTCTTATTCCACCTTCTACAATAAGTACATCTAAGTGTGGTACTTCATCATATTTGGTATCCATAAGTACTGGTGAAAATTTGAATTCTGCTAATTCTAATACATCAAGTAATGATTCGTGGAAATCAGCAATTGATAAGTGACAACCGGAACATCCTCCGAGCCACATGGTTCCTATTTGTGCTTTTTCAGCCATGTTATCATAATCCTCCAAATAATATTAAATTTATCCTTCTGCTTCGATTTCTTCTTTTAATGGGGATGGTCCGAGTTCTTTAATACGATTTACCATCATGGTTACAGTAGTTGCGAATTTTTCCCCTTCGGATGCACTGATCCAATCATGGTATACTCTTTCTTTTCCTATTCCAAGGTCTTCTACGAGTTTGTAAACTAATCTCATTCTTCTATCTAATTTGTAGTTTCCTGCATCGTAGTGGCAGTCTCCCATATGGCATCCTGCGATAAGTACTCCATCTGCACCTTCTCTGAATGCTTTAAGGATAAATTGTGGGTCTATTCTTCCGGAACACATTACTCGAATTACTCTTATATTCGGTGGGTATTGCATTCTAGCAGTACCTGCTGTGTCTGCTCCACCATAGGAGCACCAGTTACAACAAAACATTACTATTTTTACATCTTCGTCCATAGAGTTTTTCCTCCTCTAGAATATCTCAAATTTTTTTTTATATATATTTTTTTTACCTAAAAAAAGAAAAGTTCTTCTCTTTTTAAGGATTTATATTTTTTTTTGCTTTTTATAAAAAGTTTTTTTTATGTAAAACTAATATTTTTTTAAATAAAAAAAAAGTCTTAATTTTTCTTATTTAATTTTTAGTTTTTATTGTACGTTAATGAGCTAGCTCAGCTTAACATCAATGTACTGTTAATATATTAAATAAGTATTAAATATAAATGTTACTTCGAAAAGTATTTCGAAAGCTTTAAATATCATATTAAGTTTTTTGTATGTATTAATACTAACAGTTTTATTTTTAACTAAATACCTTTAAAATAATTAAAACACTATACAAACACTTAAAAAACTTCAATAAAAATCCAATAGACACTTAAAAAAATAAGAAACACAAACATCACCAACAAGAAAAATTATATGAAAAAATTAAAAAAAACAAAGCCCCTATAAAACATTGAAAAAAGTACCAATCAGTATACCTCTAGCTAGCAATATATGCTGAAATCAACAAAAAATATAAAAATAAGAATAAACCCCAAAAAAATTTTAATAAAAAAAACATTACCCCCTTAAATATTTAAATTTCATCTAAAAACCAAAAATTAAAAGATCATTAAAAAAATACAATGAATAAATTAATACAATTATATGAAAAAAATATTTTTTATAAATATAAACTATACTAAGTAAGAGGAGTTAAAGTTATAACCTAAAGT
>NZ_DAZC01000037.1:0-3507 GCF_002508845.1 Methanobrevibacter sp. UBA417 | reverse complement strand
AAAGTTATAACTTAAAGTTATAGGTTTTTTAAGATTTGAAAATGTATACTGTATTATGGGAGTTATAGTTATAATTTAAAGTTATAACTCTTTTTCTATACAGGACCCTCGCAGAATTATAGTTTATTAATATATTATTATTATTATTATTAGTATACTAGTTAGAATATAGTTATAGTTATAACTTAAAGTTATAACTCCCCCCTTACACTACACTTGCGCAAAAATTTTAAAAGGTATGCAAAATGTGTATACAATTTAAAACTTAGTTAAATTTTTAATTTAAACTTTTATAATAAGTATATTTTTATTTAATCCTTGTTTTCCTGTTTTATTTGTATCATCCCCTCAATAAAACTATCATAATCTAAATCAAAATTGTTTTCATTATTAAACTTTTTTAAACTATTAATTAAAATTTCTAAGTACCTTTTTTGATTAAAAGATAAATTATTTTTATCTTTAAAAATTTCAGGAGCATACCTTCTATTAGATAATCGTTCTAACTGCTTATTTAAAAAATCTGAACATTTATCATTATAATATATTTTTTTTAATGTATCAGTTAAATCTAAGTTTTTAACTGTATTGTTTTTTTCTTCTAAAAAATTTATATCCTTTTTTAATTCCTTTAACTCTTTTTCAATTTCATCTCTACGGGTTCTCTTTAAATTTAATTCATATAATTCCTTATATTGTTCATTATTATCTGAATAAATTAATATTAAAAAATCTATTGCTTTAGCAACTTTTATACTAGTTGTTCCATCTAAATTTAAATTTTTTAATTCTTCAAATTTTTCTTTAGAGATCCTTCCTGAAATTGTCTTTGTATCTATGTTTTTCAAAATTTTTATTCTTTAAAACCCCACTATTTTATTATAATTTTTATATAAATTTATTTGACTTATATTTTTCTCTTAATTCCCCATTAAAGATTTAAAATTTAATTTTTTTCTTATTTTTCATTCCATTCTAAAAATTATATTCCTTAATTTTTTTTTGACTTAGATAGATTTGATAAGTTTTGTTTAAATCAAACTAAAATATCTGTACTTAAAATTTAAGTTTTAAAATTTTTTTTCACCTCCAATTATAATTAGGTAATTAATACTTTGTAAGTCATTTAAAAAAAATTAGTTTTCAAAATTAGTTAAAATGGAGTGTAATTATAAATAAACCAGTAAATTGTTTTAAAAAAATAGGAGAGTAATAAAATCATTTTTATTTAAGGTTTTGTTAAAAATTGAATTTAAAAATAGTTTAATTAAAGTTATAAAAAAATAGGGGGTTTTAATCTTTATATAGACAAAGAAGAATTGTTTAATCTAGCTAGAAACATTATAAAAAAATAGAGTGAAAGGAAAAATATTTATTTATATTCCTTTTACACTCATGTCTATCATTTCTTGTGTGGATTTTGCAAGTGCTGGTGGTAGGCCTGTTATGTCCATACTTAAAAATCCTCTAACTATCATTGCAGCTGCTTCTTCTTCTGTTAAACCACGACTTGTAAGGTAATAAATTTCATCTTCATCTATTTTACCTACTGCAGCTTCGTGTGATAATTCAAGACCACTACTGTTTGCTTCTAATTCTGGTACAGCATAGATGCTTGAATCATCTGATAGTACGAGTCCATTACATTCTAGGTGTCCTTTTACGTTTGGTCTTTCACCTGCTAGGTGTCCTCTAGCATAAATTTTTGATTCATCATTACTTACTGCTCGACTAATAACTTCTGTTGATGCTCCATCACCAGAAAGTATTCCCCGTGCTCCACTATCAATGTAACTATCTTTTTGACCATTAAGGATGGTTTGGAATAGTGCACGTGAATTTTTACCTACACAGTGTGCTGTTGGATAAGATTGTAGGGAGTGTACTGGACTGGTTAAGATATAATTATTTATGAATGTTCCATTGTCTTCTACTTTTATTCCGGTTCTTGGACGTACTTCTACTTGTTCTGCCCAGTTATGTATCATGGTGAATGTGATTTTTCCACCTGGTTTGACGAATAGTTCTGAGACTCCTACGTGGAGTGCTGAGGATACATCGTCACCTGTTGCACAACCGGTTATTAAATGTAGTTCTGAGTTTTCTTCTGCAATTATTATATTGTGAGTGGTTTGGATTACGTCTTGGTCTGCTATAAACATGCATGCTTGTACTGGGAAGGTTTGTTTGGTTCCTGGTTTACTTCTTATGAAGTAACCTGATCTTACATTTTCTTCAGATTCTCGAAGTGCTGTTTTTGCAGTGTATTTATCTGCGTCTGCTTGGACTGTTGTCCACATTAAATCTGATACCCAATTGTATTTATCTAATGCTTGTTGTAGGTTTAGTAATTCCACGTCACCTGTTAGGCTGTCTTGGAAGATGTTACTTTGACCAACTTGTAGAAATGATCCTGCTCGATTAGTTTCATCAGAGTCTACTCCGACTTTTAGTAGGGTGTCTTGTGTTGATTTACTTACATCATCTAAGCTGTCTATTACATCATATGCATCTATAGTTTCTTCTGAATAGTTTTCTATAGTTACATCTGTTCCTATTGCTGCTTTTTTGTCTTTTGCTTTAGCAGCTTTTTGAGATACATTCCGCACATTCAACACATCCTCTAAATCCTTCTGTTTTAACATCTTGTATTATTTCTTCTGGGTTTCCTGAACAAGCGATTTCACCGTCTAGGAGTACATGTGCTATGTCTGCATTTACATAGTTTAGGATGTATCCGAGGTGAGTGATTAGTAATCCTGATCTTGTTCTTTGTTTTGGTTTGGTATTTTTTTCTAATAATTCATTTATTTCTTCTGCTATTAATTCAACGTTTTCTATGTCTACTCCACTGTCAGGTTCGTCGAACATTACGAATTCTGGTTTTTGTGCTAGGAGTTGGAGTATTTCTGATCTTTTAACTTCTCCTCCTGAGAATCCGAGGTTCACGTCTCTTTTTAGGAAGTCTTGGTTGAATTTTAGTTTTGTGCATAAGTTTTGCATTTTTGGTGAGAGTTCTTTTTCTATATCTTTGTTTTCTATGAGTCTTAATAGGTTTTCTACACTTACTCCTCTTATTGCTGGAGGTGTTTGGAAACTTACACCTATTCCTTTTTGAACTCTTTCGGTTGTTGTTAAGTTAGTTATGTCTTCTCCTTTAAATATTATATTACCATTGGTTATTTTGTAATTAGGAAATCCTAGTATGCTCATGAAGAGTGTACTTTTCCCTCCACCGTTAGGTCCGAGTAGGACGTGGGTTTCTCCTTCTTTTATACATAAGTCGATGTCTTTGAGTACTTGTTTTCCTTCGACTTGTACTGCTAAGTCTTCTATTTTTAGTAACATTTTATTTTCCACCACCATGAATTATTTTTATTTAAATACAAATTCTTATTTTTTTTAATTATTAATTTTTTTTATTTTTTTAGAAAAAATATAACAATTATTATATTCTTCTTTTATTTGTTATCATTTATATAAACTATTGTTATATTAAAAATTTTT
>NZ_DAZC01000031.1:47228-109698 GCF_002508845.1 Methanobrevibacter sp. UBA417 | reverse complement strand
TTACATCTTGGTCTTAAGTCACTCATGAGACTTTTGAGATCTTTAAGACTTCTTCAACTGTTTTTAGGATTTCTACAGAGCCTAAATAATAAAAAATTAATAAAAAAATGTTTAAAATTACTCTATACCATCATCAGTAATTTTAAATTCTACAGTTTTGCCTTCAACAGAAGTTTTACTACGTCGAAGTATTGCAGTACGCTTACTTATAACTAATGAACGTTTCAATTCAATAATTGCTTTACTCCAATATTGAAGTATAGTTCCACCAACAGGTACAACATTATCAGAATCATCATCAAAAGAAGCATATATTTGATTTGTAACAACTACTGCTACATTAAATTTACGGGATATACTTGAAAGTTGACCCATTTGTCTTCCTAAATCTTTATTAGATTTTGAATTTTTAACTTCAATTAAACGATAAAGTGCTACTGCTGAATCTATAATTAATAAATCCACATCATCTTTATTAGAAGATATCCAAGATTCAATAATTTTTAAATCATCCTCTTGCTCTTCAAAAGTATTAGGTTCAAAAACAACAATATTTCCTGCAACTTTTTGAAAATCAGATTTAGACAATTGTTTAATACGATCTACAGATATTCCACCTTCAGTATCAACATAAGCAACTTTCTTATCATTTTTTGCAACTTGCACTGCTAAATTTAAGGCAATATTAGTTTTACCCGAACCTGGAGGGCCATAAAATTGTGTTATGCTTCTTCTTTCAATCCCACCATCCAAAATTAAATCTAAAGGAGAATTAGTAGGTATTTTATCTTTACCCTTAACATTTGATAATACTTTCATAAGATTCACATATTTATATATATTATTTATATTATAATAATTTTTAAATAAAAAATTTTAATCTCTAATTATAACCGGATTAATCTTGGTTAAATCAATAATTTTAGAAGGCTTTGAATTATTTAAAATTCCAACATCCAAAACTAAATCAACATCAACATTTAACTGCTTAAGAATATCCTTAGGATTGTTTAAAGTTTTTAAATTAGATACATTCGCACTTGTAGTAATAATAGGAAAATTACAACTTAACATTCTAGCAATTTTAGAATCTGGAATTCTTAATCCCACAGTATAAGTGTTTGGTGTGACAAAATTAGGAACTATTGGTTTTTTATTTAAAATAAAAGTATAAGGCCCTGGAAGATAATTTTTAATTAAATCTTCCTGTTTTTGAGATAAGTTTGAAATTATAGATATATCTTTAATGTTAGATACACTTATAGACATAGGTTTATTATGTGCACGCTTTTTAATATTATAAATTCTTTTAACTGCAAATTTATCAAAAATATTAGCCCCTAAACCATAAACTGTATCTGTTGGATATAATATAACTCCACCCACAGATAAAATATTTATAGCTTCATTAATCAAGTCCATATCTGGATTATTAGGGTTTAACTTAAACACTTTCATAAAAATCTTACCAAAAAAATAGTTTTAAAACTTTCCACTAAAATATATATTATTAAATCTATATAATAAAAATTATGCTTGAAAATTTAAGACCTTTACTAACAAAAATATTAGAACCCTTTGCAAAAAGAATGAATATTAATCCAAATATTTTAACATTAATATCCCCTTTTATAGCATTAGCTGCAGCATATTCTTTCAGCAAACATTTATTAATATTAGCAACAATTTTTATATTACTTAGTGGTTTTTTAGATGTTGCTGATGGAGCTGTTGCAAGATATCATAATCGAGCTTCCAAATTCGGAGCTTTTTTTGATTCCACAATGGATAGAATTTCAGATGCCATTCTTATCATAGGTATAATATTTGGAGGTTATTGTAATTGGCTACTTGGAATATTACTTATACACTCCGCAATCATGGTTAGTTATGTTAAAGCACGTTCCGAATCACAAGGCATTGAATGTAATACTGGAATAGCTGAAAGAGCTGTTAGATTAATAATAATAATGATCGGTTCAATCATAAGTGCCATATGTAATAATCCCATAATATTCACTTATTTCTTAATTATATTAATGATATTATCTTATATTACAGTTGCACAAAGATTTTACCATAGTTATAAACAATTAAAAATAGAAGGAAATAATAAAAATGGAAACTAAAGAAAAAATAGCTAGTGATATTGAAAAATTAGAAAATAGTTTAAAACAAGTCAAAAAAATTAAAGTTAACACTAAAGAAGAAGAAGTTATTGCACGGGCAATTGATTATAAAAATGATTCAAAATATTATTTAGATAAGAAAGATATGAGAACATCATTTGGATGTATTGAATATAGTCACGGTCTTTTAGATGCTATAAGAATGATACATGATTTAATTTAATTTTTTAAAAACAATACCTAAAACTTTAGAAAGTATCATTCCAAAAAATTTTTTAAAAAGATTAAGCGGAATATTTTGCGCAAAATAATAATTTTTTAGATTTGTTAAATTCCAATAATCTTTATCTGATTTTGTGCTCATATTATTAATAGCCATATTTTTCCATAAATTATAATAAAAAATCGCTTTAAATGAGGGATTATGGAGTTTATGAGATTGTAAATCCTTTATCCACTTACTAGAAATTTTATAAACTTTATTTATATCATTTTCATTTAATTCTTGATTATGAATCTTAAGATCTATTTTATAAGTTTTATTAAATCCATAATTTCTTAATGTTTCAGATAAATAATTAGTAACTTTTTTTAAACCAGCACCTGCAGTTGTTACAACAACCAATGCAGTTTTATCAAAAAAGTAGGGCCTATGGTAAAAGTAAGAAGTATGATCTATGAAGTTTTTCATTAATGCTGAAACATTTAAAGCATATACAGGACTAGTTAAAATCAAACCATCACATGATTTAATTTTATCAACAATTTCAGAATATTCTCTAAAATGAGGGCAATAATTTTCTCCTTTCTCAAAACAATTATAACATCCTTTACAAAAAGGGAGAGTAACATCTTTTAAATGTATCTCTTCAAATTGAATAGAAGAGTCTTTAGTATTTAGAAAGGATTTTATTTCTTTTACAACTTCCCAAGTATTGCCTTTTCTAGGACTTCCATTAATAATTAAAATATTAATTAAAAAAACCTTCTTTTATGAAAATTTTAAAAAAAAGAATATTTAGGATGATAAAATATATTTATTCATCCATTTTTGTGAATCTTGGTTCTAATTTTTTCATTACACCAGGTAATGAGGTATATTCCATTTCTTCACTAGGTAATCGATGTGGTTCAAAAGGACCATGTCTTCTGATATAATTAGCAACTTGTGAAGATTGTTTTCTTGCTTCATCAAATGCGGGATCATCAAATAAATCTACAGGACCAATTAATTGTGCATCAGCTACTTGGAAACCTAAACCAATTATCCGTGGAGGTCCATCAAATCTAATAGGATTTGCATTTTCTTGACTAACAGGCATAATAGGTCCATTATGAGAACCTCTCATCCATCCACTAACCATGTGAGGGAATGAAAATGGTTCTACTACTTCACCATTAGCAGGGAATCCAGATTGTGCTCTTACAATTGCTGCAGGATCATCTTTTCCAACATATTCTCCAGCCATAAGGTTTAATCTTTCAGTACTTATTGCTGCTGCGATTTCACCATTCTTTTTCCATACTCTTTTAATTACATATCTTCCAGTGGAACCAATTAATGCAAGTAAATCATACATTTCTTCAGGACAATCAAGAATAACTTTTGTATGTTCCATTACATCATATACTTCAAATTTGAATCCATCATGTAAACTAGGATCAATTACTAATCCTGCTGTATTAAATGGATCTGCAAACATTTTAAATATTGGTAAATTAAAAGCACCTGGTTCTGTTTTATCACAACAATAGACAATAACAGGATCACTTGGTCTTTCTTTAAATTCCATTTCTGCTACTCCAGGACCCATACCTTTAATGTTTCCAGAGAAAGTATCAGATAATAAATCTTGACCTGCACCATAAAGTTTTAATTCTCTTGCAATTTCAGTTGCTTTCATAAATGCATCATATGCAGTTCTATGAACTTCTTCATTTAATTCCCCATTTTTATGAGTCATAATAAGATCAATATCATCACCACAACGGGTTATATAGAAATCTTCTATAATTGAACTTTCCATTGCATCTGTTAAAACTTCTTCACATTTATCTATTAATGCTGGGTGAGCTACACAATGTCCTGAGACACTTCCAATATCTGCTTTAATTACACTAACTGTTGTTTTCAATTTACATCACCTCAAAAATTAAGAGTATTATATAATTTAACTAAATATTTTTTAGTTAATTTATTATAATAAATTTTTATTATATTTTTTTTAAGTTATGATTGAATTCATAATTTTTTAGTCAAAAAATTTTTATTAACTTAAATTATAAGTATTCAATTAACAATATTACATTTAAAAATTATCTTATTTAATCATTATTATTACAATTTAAAAAAAAGGTAGAGTTTATAAAATTAAAAATCTAAAAAAATAAAAATTAAAATTTAATAGTTTTAAAAGCTTTTAAAATTTCTGTTTTTTGATCCATATTATTTCTTGCTTCATGGACTTGATTAATATTGGCATTAGTTTCAGGGTATCGTGGAACAGCTTTACAACCACCATCATCAAGTTTAGAAATATCAAATGTACCTATTTTTTCTGCAATACGAGAAATTTCAACTTTATCCATACCAATAAGTGGACTAAATATTGGAACATCAACATCTTCACGTGTAGCTAAAATATTAGGTAAAGTTTGACTTGCCACTTGCCCTAAACTATTACCATCAACAATTGCTAAAGCATGCATATCTTTAGCTAACATAGCTGCTAGTTGATACATTCCAGATTTACATAAAATACAAGTCATTCTACTAGGAGCATCATTTTGACATTTACTTAAATAATCACCATATTTAACAATACGTCTTTTAATTGGTGCTCCAGAAGCATAAGTTTGTAATTGATTAATAATATCTTCATTCTTCTTTAAAGCTTTAGAACTTGTATAAGGTGTATTGTCACAGTATAATGCTATAACTTGGCAACCTCTTTTCATCATTAAATAAGCTGCAACAGGAGAATCAATCCCACTAGATAGAAGAACTACAACTTTTCCTTGTGTCCCTAAAGGTAAACCTCCCGGACCTGGGATTTTTTCATGATAAATATAAGTATCATTATCTCTTACTTCAATAAAGATTTCTAAATCTGGATTTGATAAATCAACAGGACATCCAAGCTTTTTCACTACAACACTTCCAGCAAATGCAGCAAATTCTTGAGAAGTGAAATCATGAGTTCCTACTCTTCGACATCTAATAGCAAACTTTGTATTTGAATCTATCAGATTATTCTTTTCAAGTTCACTAACATATTTTAATAAAGTATCTTCTACTTCATCAAATGTAGTGTGAGTAGCTACAGCTGGAGAATATGAAACTACCCCAAAAATTTTGGATAATTTATTTATAGCATCATCAAAATTTTGAGGAAAAATGAAAATTCTTGCTTGATCAATATCAATTTCAGCTTCAATACTTGATTCCATATTTCTTATTAAACGTTTTTCAAATCTACTTCGAACTTTATGACTTTTAAGGCCTACTTCACCATAACGTGCTATTATCAAATCATAATTCATAAACTTTACTATCCTTTAACTCAATAAATCTAAAGCTTTATCTAAAGCTTCATTCATCTTTTCATTATTTTTTCCTGCTCCTTGTGCAAGGTTTGGACGACCACCGCCCCCACCACCAAGAATAATTGCTGATTCCCGAATTATATCATTGATTTTAATACCATTATCAATAGCTTTAGTAGAAGCAGCACCTACAATTTTACCATTATTATTACCTAAAAATACTATATCTGCTTTATTATTATCAGTGAAATCAGTTGCAATATTTTGTAATTCTTTAATATCCCCATCAATGATTTGTTTGAGTACAGATAAATCATTAACTTCTATTAAATTATCTGTTAAATTATTAATTTTTAAAGATGCAATTTCATTTTGAAGTTTTTTGATTTCATTTTTTTGAACTTTCCACTCTGTGAAAAATCTTTCACAAGTTTTAGATAACTGATCATTATTTACTTTAAAAATATTTGAACTATTTTTTAAGTAAGTTTTATCAGATTGAATAGAATCTACTGCAGCAAGACCTGCTGAAAAATCAATTCTTTCAACCCCATCTTGAACTCTTTCTGTTTTATTAATTTTTATAGGACCCACATCACCAGTTCTTAATACATGAGTACCAGCACAAGCTTGCACATCTATTCCAGGTATTTTCACTACACGTATATTTTCACCAGGGACAATACCCCCTTGATAAAGAACAAACCCATAAGTTTTTTCTGCTTCATTACGTGTCATCCAGTTAATATCAAGTTCAATATTTTCCATTACTAATTCATTAGCAATTTTTTCAATTTGGTAAAGTTCTTCTTGTGAAATACGTTTATAATGAGATAAATCTATACGGGAATGAGTTAAACCTTTTTGTGCCCCTGCTTGCCATATATGATCACCTAATACTTTTTTTGCAGCTGCAACAACTAAATGAGTAGCTGTATGATGTCTAGCTAAAGTAATACGTCTAGTCCAATCGATTTGTTCTTTAATTTCTTTTCCAATTAAATCGTTAAGAGTGTTTTCTATAACATCAAATTCTTCATCCTCACTAATATCAATTTGATGTAAAACTATATTATTCATTTTTGAAGCATAACTAACCTTAAATTCTTTATCATCAATAGAAATAATACCTTTATCTGAAGGTTGACCTCCACCTTCTGGGTAGAAAACAGTCCTATCTACTATTACATTTAATTTACCATCTTTATTAACAACATTTAATATTTTTGCAGTTGCTTCTTTTTGATGGAAATCTTTATAGAATAATAAATCTGTTTCAGGAGCATCGATTTTAAAATCTTCTTTTTCTTTAACTTCTTCAGATTCATGCATTGCTGCAACTTGAGTAAAGAAATTGTCAGGAATATTAACTTCAAAATCTTTTGTTGCAAACTCTTGCACTGTTTCAGGAGGCATTCCATGAGCATCATATAAGTCAATTAAAGTTTCAAGAGGCATGCTAGATATTCCATCTTTTTTAAGTTTTTTGATTGTTCTTTTTACAACTTTACGTCCTTTTTTAATAGTTTTTTCATATCTATCTTCTTCAAGGTTTATAATGTTCATGATATGTTCTTGAGATTCTTTGATTTCAGGATAAAAATCATTTAAGAAATCTAATTGAATTTTCATTATATCAGATAAAGATTCTTTCATGTTTAACTCTTTCATAAAACGTATTGTTCTACGTAAAACTAATCTTGCAAGGTATCCTTCTTTAACATTTGAAGGTATTATACCGTCAGTTAACATAAATGCTAAACATCTTGTATGATCTGCTATTATGTAAATTGCTTCCATTGGTAAAGCAGATTCTAAATATTCTTCCATAGATATTTCTAATTTTTTTGCTACTTTTTCACGTAGTTGACGAATATCAGCATAACTTTCTATATCCATCATTCCAGCAATTTGAGCATTTTCAGCTAAAATTTCCTCATTAACTTTAACATTGGTTAATTCTTTAAGTTTATCTATGACTGGCCCAAAACACGCATCATAAGCTGTTGGTGTACCTTGTGAAATCCATGCAAATCTTTCTAATCCATAACCAGTATCAACTACTTTTAATGGGATTTCTTCTTTTTCCCCATTTGGTAATGTTTTATATTGTATGAAAACAAGAGTAGCTAATTCTACCCCTCGAACCATTACTTCATAACATGGACCCTCGTTTCCTCCTCCTTGCCACCAAGATTCTATGAAAGTTATATCTTCTGTATTTATTCCAATTGATTTAATAAAATCATGACAATATTGAACTGTTTGATCTTTCCAATAAATATCATTTCCAGGAGAATTAAATGCATGATGTGCTCCCATTGTAAAACAAGTCATATGTCTACCTGTTCGACCCACATTATCCACATCATTTAAACGTATAGAAGGTTGTGCAATAGTTAAAGGATTTGCTGGAGGGTCAACTAAACCTGAAGTTACCCAAGGTTGGAAAAGAAATATTGTAGCTCCAACTAAAAATACATCATCTCTCCATCTTTTTGCAAGTATGGGATATCGAGATATTGGTGTGTGACCACGTTCTTCAAAGAATTCTTTGAAAGTTTTTTGAATTTCATATAAATTATAACCTTTAGTTGTAGCAGGATTTCCTATAAATTCATATTCATCACAAGGAGCATCCCCACAAGTATCCCGATTAATTTGTGACCAAAAAACTTTTCCACAAGTTTTACATTTCTGTTTTGTGTATCCTAAATCTTTTAATATATTAGACATAATTATCAGCTATTTTTTTATAAAATTAATAATTTTTAATAAAATTAAAATTGATTGGTAAAAAATCAATACTATTATAATATATAGTTTAATAATTTAAAAAGATTTTCTCTAAAAAATAGGTTTCTTGTAAAATTAGTATTAAATAATTATTTAAAATTTTTAAAGTAAAAAAAGTGAGATATAAACAAAATCCAATAAATTTGAGTTAAAAAAAGTAAAAAAAGAAAAAATAAAAAGAAATAGAAAAAATCTATCCGAAGAGAGCACCTAATCCAGCTGCTGCTTCTTCTTCAGCTTCTTCTTCTGATTCTTCTTCTTCCTCTTCCTCAGCTTCTTCTTCAGCAGGAGCTGCTGCTGCAGGAGCTGCTGCAGGAGCTGCAGCCATAGCTGCAGTTTCCATAGCTTCGTCTATGTCAACATCTTCTAAAGCTGCAATTAAAGCTTTAATTCTAGCATCATCAGCTTCTGCTCCAGCTGCTTCTATAATGTTTTTTACGTTTTCTTCATTAATTTCTTTATCAGTGGTGTGCAAAATCATTGCCGCATATATATATTCCATGTTATCACCATTTATTTTTATTATGTATAATTTTGTTTTTTTTATAAATTAGATGTGTTTTAAAACAATAAAAGTTTAAATTAAATATGATCAGCCAAACAAGGCACCTAACCCTGCCGCTGCTTCTTCTTCAGCTTCTTCTTCTGATTCTTCTTCATCTTCAGTTTCATCATCAGGAGTTTCTTCTACAACAGTTTCAACAACTGCTACAGGACGATTAGCTAATTTATCAACCAATTCATCACTAAGAGCTCCATCAACATCAGATACTTCACTAGCTAAAGCTAACATTTTAGCTTGAGCTAATCCTAATAAAATGTCAGTAGTTTCAGAAGTTAAAATTCCTGCTTCAACTGCAACATTAGTTGATTTAGTGAAAGCAGATCCTATAATTGCTGAAATAGTTTCTTTTGTAGGTATTGCTGCAAATACAGATAAATTGAAAGCTTGTTTATAAGCATTTTGAACATCTGCAAGAGTTTTTTCTTCATCAATAGCTAATACATCAGAAGGATAAACAGATTCTTCTTCATATACAGCTTGTAAATCAATTCCCACTTCCATAGGATTAATTCCTAATCGAGATAAAGTTGAAGCTGCTTGTTTAGAAACCGCTTCCCCTTCAGGGACCAATACACAATCTTTAGAAACTACGATTTTTCCCTTATCAATTTTAGCTTGAACTCCTACTTGTTGCAATTCCCCAAGGAATGGGCCTGGTTCAAAACCAGTGTCCCCAGCAGGAACAATAATATCTTCAGAAGCAATACTTCCCACTTTTGCAGGTGCAGAAGTTTTATTATCTTCCAATATTTTATATAACTTGAAAGGATTCATATCAGTTGCTACAATAGCAGGTTGACCTTCCATATATTCTGAAAGACCATTAATATTAACCTTTTCGTTGTTACAATCTTCAAAAGCTAAATTCATAAGATTTATTTTAGATAATCTAATAACAGCATGGTTGCCTAAAGATTTTCTCATTTCTTGAAGTTGTTTTGCAGGAATATTTAATAAATTAACAATTCCAATAACTTCATGAGAACTTATCATATCTTTTAGTTCTTTAACTTCTTGTTTCTTCCATTCAGCAACATGAGCCATTTAAATCACCCGCACTACTGAACCCATAGTTGTTTTAATAAACATGGATTTTATTTGGTTTCTTCCTTTCTCTAAGTTGCGGTCTAGAACTGCAAGAACAGTTTCAATATTTTCAGCTATTGCTTGGTCATCCATATCTTGTGTTCCAACTAAAACTTGAATAGAAGGTTGAGCTTTAACTCCGACTTTAATAGTACTTTGTAATCTTTCAAGTAAAGGATCAAGTTTGACACTTGCCGGTACTGGTTTAGGCATTTTCTTACGAGGCCCAAGTATAGGACCTAAGAATCTACCAACCACAGGCATCATATCAGCTTGAGCTACAAAAGAATCAGTAATATTTGCCATTTTTTTAGCAGCTTTTCTGTCTTTACCTAACTCTTCTAAGTCTTCTTTGGATAAAACAAGATCTATACCAGCGTTTTTAGCTTGAACTGCCAATTCCCCATCACCGATGACTCCGATATTAATATCTTTGCCTCGGCCATTAGGAAGAGCAACTTCCTCATCAAACCGATTTTCAGGTTTTTTGACATCCAAGTCTTTGATATTAATAATAATATCAATAGACTGTGTGAAGTTTCTCGGCTTTGACTGTTCTTTAGCCTCCTTCACCGCTTCTAATATTTCTTGTGTCATATCAAATCCTCCATGAACTTTAATAAGTTCATTGGATATATTTTTTTAATTTGGTTTCATGAGTAATCGAGAATTAGAAAACCATAAGCTATGATAATAAGAATTATTCATACTATGAGTTTTTTGTAATATAAACGATTACATGAATATAATTTAAATAAATTCTATATCAATTACAATAATTCACTACAAAAGTTTATTATTGTAACATCATATACAAAATATATTTTTTTTAACTAAATTTTTTAATTAATATGAGTATGTATAATAGAAGATTATTCTCCTAATATATCATCATACTCTCCAGCATCTACAGCTTTTTGAGCTTCTCTAGGATCTTTACCATCAACAGTAAGACCCATACTTACACAAGTACCCATAACTTCCTTAGCACCATGCTTATAATTATTAGCTAATAATGAATCATATTTCATTCTAGCAATTTTTAAAGCTTGTTCAACTGATAAATCAGCTGCAACTTCAGTACCAGGTTCATGAGAACCTTTTTCAATATTGAGCTCATCCATTATAAGAGCAGTAGTAGGAGGAGTACCAATTGCAATTTCAAAATCTTTTGTATCACTATCAATAGTGACTATAACAGGAACTTTCATTCCTTTGAAATCTGCACTTTTTTCGTTGATTTCTTCAACTACTTGCATCATATTAATACCGAAAGGGCCAATAGCAGGACCTAATGGTGGTCCCGGAGTGGCACTTCCACCTTCAATAAGGATTTCAACGGTATCTTTAGCCATTATTCAGCCTCCTTTTGAATAATTCTAATTTGATCAGCTTTGACAGTTACCGGAATCGGAACTGCTGCTTCTATTAGCTCGAGAACTACCTCTTCACGAGATTCATCTATACGAACCACTTTAGCTCTTTCACCTTTAAAAGGACCAGAAACAAGTTCAACAATACTTCCTTTTTGTATGGAAGATATAATCGGTTCTGGATTAAGGAATCTTTTTACTTCCTCAAAAGTGATACTGTGTTTTCCTTCAACAATTCCTCTCAAATGAGGAATTTTCATTACAGGATTACGCATATCAATTTTTGTGTATGATTCCACTATAATATAACCTTTTAATGATTCAGGAACAAGAATAGAAGTAATACCAATACCAGAATCTTGAGTCTTACGAGCTAACATTCTAGCAACATTTCTTTCTTGACCTGCTGAGGTTTTTAGAGCAAATATGGAATTTTGAATATCTTCCATGTAAAATTCACCTATATATAATTAACATTCTATTAATTAATAGAACAATAGATTAAATTATTTCATTATATAATCCAATTCAATTCTATTATATAATTAAAAAATAAAAGCTTAATATTGAATTAAACCACATTTAACTAATTTTCATTAATAAAGAAATATAATAAAATTAGATTTATATAATAATAATATATTTTAATAAACAAGTATTTAAACCTTTCAAATTTCAGATAAAAAAAGAAGAAAAATTAATTTTTAAAATTTTTACTTAATAATCAAAGTAAATAGTTAATTAAAAGAGTAAACATGAAAAAGAATAACTTAGTATTAAATCAAATTACTATAAATTTAGTAATTGACCAATAATAACAACAACAAAACCAACAGCACCGATAATTAAAATACCTATAGCTGCAACTTTAATAAAGTTACCATATTCTTCAGCATCAGGTTTTTTTGATACTCTAATAACTCTTTTACATTGTTTAATAAAATCATCAGTACTTTCTTTAAAACTCATTGAAAATCCCTGCATATTGATAATAAAAATAATTCTTAATAAAAATATTATTTATTAATAAAAAATTTAATTAAAATCACATTTTTTAAATTATAATAGTATTATTAACATGATTATTTATAAAGTTTTTCATTAAAAAAAATCTAAAAAATATTAAAAGATTAAATTAATTACTTAATCTTAATAAAAAAATAACTAAAAATTCTATTTAAATGGTACACTTAAAATATACCATCAATAAAATCATCTAAAGGATCAGCATCAGATTCAGAAATACTTTCAGATTTAGTTTCATCTAATTCTGAAAAATCAGGCTTTTCATTAAATTGATAGTGACCTTTAACACCTGAAACAATTATAGTTGTTCTAATAGCATTTTGTAAAGTTTCATCGATTTGAGCACCCCAAATAATATTAGCTTCAGGATCTAATTTATCTGCAACAATTTGAACTATCTTTTCAGATTCATGTAATGTTAAATCAGAACTACCAGAAATATTAATTAAAGCACCTTTAGCGTTAGAAATATCTAAATCTAATAAAGGACTACTTAAAGCTTCATGTACAGATTCTAAAGCTCTATCACCAGAATCAGATTCTCCCATTCCAATCATTGCCATACCAGAACCTTGCATAATAGATCTGATATCTGCAAAGTCGAGACTGACTAGACCAGTTTTAGTAATTAATTCTGTAATGCCTTTAACAGCACGACCTAATATTTCATCAGAAACCATGAAAGCTTTATTTAAAGGAAGATTAGGAGCAACTTCTAAAAGTTTATCATTTGGAATAACAATTACAGTATCTGAATTGTTTTGTAATTTTTCTAAACCTCTTTCAGCATTTTCTCTTCTTTTAATACCTTCAGCAGAAAATGGCATAGTAGCAACAGCAACAGTTAAAGCACCTGATTTTTTAGCTAATTTAGATATTATAGGTGCAGAACCTGTACCTGTTCCTCCCCCAAGACCACAAGTAACGAATACCATATCAGAACCATTTAACTCTTCTCTAATATCATCTTCACTTTCTTCAGCGCATTCTTCACCAACTGTTGGTTCACCACCAGCACCAAGACCACCACAAGTATTTCTACCTAAAAGTAATTTTTTATCAGCTTGACTGTAAAATAAATCTTGTGCATCAGTATTAACAGTAATTGTACTAGCCCCTTCAATACCCATTTCATTTAATCTTGAAATGGTATTATTACCTGCACCACCAGTACCTATAACAGAAATTCGAGCCCGGCTTTTATTAATTAATTCTAATAATTCTTCATCTAAATCAGATGAGGAATTGTTAACATCATCTTTTTCCATTCTTTTTTCAGATTCTTTTATTGCATCATCTATAAATTTCATTACTAACCCCACATTAAACTTTTTTTTTCTTAATAAGTCATGTCCATTCTAATAAAAATTAAGAAAAGTAAATAAAAACATTTAATAAAATCATATTATATCCCTAGATTAAGTTTAATACTCTTAATTTTTATTTACTCTGATTAAAAATTATCAATCCATCCATAATAACTAATTAATCAAAAAAACTATTTATAGTGTTTAATTAACTTATTAAGTATTGAATAGATAAAATATTGCTTTTAACTATTCCAAATAATGGTTAAATTTTAGTTTTATTATTAGTTTAATTTAACTAATTTATGTATTTTATTTAAATTTTTCAAGTATATAACTCTTATTAAAAAAATTAAAATTTTTATTTAAATAATAAAAAAAGTGTATTATGTTAATAAAAAAATTAATCTCTTGGCATAGCTATAATTTCATGAAATTTAATGTCAAAAACTTTAGTCATATTAACCGGAGTAATTACCGCAGCAGTGTCAACACCATGACCAGTACCACCAATTGCTATAATCTCTTCACCAACAGGGACTAAACCTGCATCAGCAAGCATGATAGTAATTTCAGCACAAACTTTAATGCCTTGAGAAAATGTTCTATAAGTTTGAGCAACAATTTCCACAGGGTTAAGTCCACCTAATTGTTTAGCAATACCCTTTCCAACACCACTTAAAGCATGAGATCCTACAAAAGTAACCACACCCATATTTTTTAGTTTAGATCTTGTATCTTCACTAATATCTAATTGGTTAGGTCCATGAAATCCGGCATGATGAGTAACATTAATAATTGTAACATCTTCTAAAGCATTAGCTAATTTAATAGCAGATTCTCCAGATGCAGAAGCAATAGCCACATATTTTATATTAGAACCTTTTAATCTGTCTTTAACTAATGAAATAAGTTCATCAGTATTTTCTTCTCCAGAATTTTCAAAATAAGTAATAGATTTTTTCATAATTAACAACCTTAATTATTTATTAATAATTTTTTTACTTAAAGTTTTAAAATAAATAAAAACTAAAAGAGTAAAACAATATTAATATATTTTTTAAAACATAAGATATAAAAATTTAGATTAATACAATTTAACACAACTTTAATTTTAAACTAAATCTTATTTTTTATAGAGGAAAAATATGAGTAACAGTACTTCAAATAATAAAATAAATACAAATTTAACAAACATAGACCACGATACAATATTCATAAAAAATTATGAAGTAATTCCTATAAAAACAACTTATATTGAACCTAATGAAAGTTTAAATAAACTAATTAATACAGTATTATCAAATTGTGAGAATGAAGATTATTTAATAATAGCTGAAACACCAATAAGCGTTTCTCAAGGAAGATTAGTTGATGAAAATAATTATCATCCCTCACTAAAATCAAAATTTTTAGCAAATGTTTGGAGTAAATATATTTGGGGATATTTTTTAGGACCATTATTAAGAATAAAAAAAAGAACTATTAAAAACTTAAGAAAATTACCTCAAGAAGCAGAAAAACATAAAGAATTAGTTTTAGATTTATATGGATGGAAACATGCATTAAAACCCGCTTCAGAAGCAGGAATTGATTTAAGTAATGCTCCTGGAACTTATGTATCTTTACTTCCCGAAAATCCTGAAAAAGTAGCAAAAGAAATTGCAAAAACAATAAAAGATGAAAGTGGTAAAGATTTGACTGTTTTAATAATTGATACTGATGCCACATATAAAATACATAACACATATTTTACTGGATTACCTATAGCTATCGACCCTATCAAAAAAAATCAAGGCATAATTGGTTATTTTTTCGGACAATTAGGATCAAATGAAGGCTCAACACCATTAGGTTGTTCAGAAAAAATAGAGATTAAAGAAGCTTTAAAATTAGCAAATATTGCAGAAGAATATCAAAAATCATTAGAAACTGCAATGGAAACAATTTACAGTGCAAAAAATGTTCTTAATTCAGAATATGATGAAGTAAGTGTAAATTCATTAGAATCAATAATTCACACCCCTGGTGTTTTATTAAGGAAAAAAAATTAATATTATTAATTTATTCTAAAATAATTTATTAAAAATAAAATAAATAATAAAACATTTATTAATAAATTAAAGTAATAAAATGCGAAAATTTATATTATAGTAAAAATATAGATAATATTAAAATTTTATAAAAACTTAATCCATACTTAACAATTTTAAAAAAACACTCTAATTCTAAACAGCTCAAAAACTGTCAAAATTTTTATTACTGACTCCTTACACTTAGAATTAGAAAGTGCAATGTAAATATTGAATTAAACACGCCAAAAAGAGGAAAGAATTAAATGCCAAAAAAATCAATATTAAAAGACCCATTAACCAAATCATTAATTATAGATGTTATTGAAGATGAAGAAAACCTACCCATTGTTCAAGCTTTAATAAAAGGGGTAAAAACTGACGAAGAAATAGCTGAAAAAACTCAAATTCGATTAAATATTGTTAGAAAAGTTTTATACAAACTTTACGATGCAAAATTAGCTAGTTATAAAAGAAGCAAAGACCCTGAAACCCAATGGTTCACTTATGCATGGAAATTTGACAGCAACGAAGTAAATGCCCAAATAGAAAATAAAGCAAATTCATTAATAAATAATTTACAAAGACAATTACAAAACGAAGAAAATAGTATGTTTTTCGTTTGCCCAAATGGTCATTCTAGATTTGACTTTGATAATGCTACAGAAAAAGGATTTATATGCCCAGACTGTGGTGAAGAAATAGTCTACGAAGATAATGGACCAAAAATAGAAAAAATTAAAGAAAAAATTGACATGTACAAAGATACTTACAAAGTCGCTTTATCTAACTCTGGAAAATAAAATTTTATAAAATTAATCTATTTTATTACTTCTAATTTTTTATTACTTTTTTTTATAAATTAATTTAAATATCAATTATTATTTTTAATAATAAAATTCTATTTTTTATATATAATATTAATCATAAATATAATATGAAAAAGGTTTTAATATGGAAATTGAACATCTCAAAAAAGTAGGATGTCCTGAATGGGTTATTAATCATTCAATAGCAGTTTATAAAAAAGCTTTAGAAATAAGTGAGTTTTATCCAGAAGCAGACAAAAAATTAATACGAGAAGGTGCTTTACTCCATGATATTGGCAGATCTAAAAGTAATAATATAGATCATGCATATATTGGAGGTCAAATTGCTAAAGAATTAGGTTATTCTCAAGAAGTGATAAATATAATAGAACGGCATATTGGTACTGGAATTTCAAAAAAGGAATCTGAAAAGATGAATATACCAACTAAAGATTATATTCCTAAAACTTTAGAAGAAAAAATAGTAGCTCATGCAGACAATTTATTAAATGGATCAACTGAAGTAGATGTAGAATTTACTGCAGATAAATGGAAAAAGAGATTAGGAAAAAACCATCCTAGCATAAATAAACTTTATAAAAATCATGAAGAATTAATTAAATCTAAGAGATTGAAACAATGAAAGTAATATGTTCAAACGAAGAATCATTATATCGGCCTGAAGCAATAAGATGGCGAAATCGTATGGAAATGATGAAACCATTAGGGGATGTAGTTGTAGTTTTACCTTGTAGTATGAAAAAACCATACTCTAACTCTAAATCACATCAAATGTTTAGAAGAGCAACTAAAGGATATCAAGAAGTAATTGTAACTTCACCATTTGGAATATGTCCTCGAGAAATGGAGAATACATTTCCTATACAATCTTATGATGCCGCCGTATCTGGAGATTGGAGTAATGAAGAAATAAAAGTAACTGGAGAATTACTAAAAAAATATGTAAGTGATAAAAATGTTATAGCCAATGTTCATGGAGGTTACGAAGAAGTTTGTAAAGAATATTTAGATAACTGTATTTATACCTGTGAAGATGGCAAACCAACATCCCATGATTCAATTTATAATTTAAGAATGGAACTTAAAAAATATAAAAAAATTAAAAAACATGACCGAACATTAAATGAATTACGTTCTATTAGTAAATACCAATTTGGATCAAATGGAGATAAATTTATTCCTGATGATGTAATTGCAAAGGGTAGATATCACAAAAAGATTTTTTCTAAGAATAAACAAATTGCAAGACTCAACATGGATTATGGTCTTTACACCTTAAATTTAGAAGGTGGAAAAATATTATTAAATAACAATATAAATGTAATAAAAATTAATTTTGATTTACAAACAAATACATTATTTTCTCCAGGAGTAGAAGAAGCAGACCCTAAAATAATCCCTAATGATGAAGTAGTAATTGTGAAAGATGATGAAGTTGTTGGTGTTGGAAAAGCTGTTTTAAATGGTGTTGAAATGGAGAAATCAAATAGTGGAATGGCTGTTAAAATTAGACATCGCAAAAAATAATAAACAATATATTTAAATACAAAAAATAATAATAGTGAATTAGTATTGTTATATACGATGAAAATTTTTTTATAACTATTTATATTCTAATAGAAGGTAAAGGAGATAAAATATGTCCGAAGAAATTATTGAAAAAATTAAAGAAGCTTGTAGAACTGTTAGCGATCCTCATATGGGAGTAAGTATCTTAGAAATGGGTATTTTAAGAAATATTGAGGTTGATGGAAAAATTGCTACTTTAACTATTCAACCTACTAATCCTAGTTGTATGAGTGTAACTCGTATTGCATCAGGTGTTAAACAAGCTACTGAAGCTTTAGATGAAATTGATAAATGTAATGTTACAGTTGTTGGTCATGTGATGGCAGATCAATTAACTGAAATGTTCAGTGCTTAAAATTTCATTACATTTGTTTCTAGATGAATAATTAATTTTTTTATTCATCTATAAAAAATTATTTTTTTCTAAATGTATACGAAAAGTATATATATTAAAAAAATCTTACATTATAATAGTTGTAATATTAATACAATTTTTATATTAAATTATACATAGGCTAGTGGCACAGCTTGGTTAGCGCGCACGGCTGATAACCGTGAGGTCATGGGTTCGAATCCCATCTAGCCTACTATTTTTAAATACTTTTTTTAAATACTTTTTTTAAAATATCAATATTTTTTTTCAAGAATTTTACAAATAATTTTATATATACCAAAATAGTATATTAATGTAATAAAAATAAACATTAATAATTAAAAATAGGAATTGGTGATATAAATGTGGGAAGAAATAGATACTAAATTCAAAAAATATCCTGCAAGAATGGCTGTCGCTCAAAAAATGATAGAATTAGGACTTAAAGTAGACAAAAATAAGAAAATCTATTGTGATAACTTAAAAATAAGTGATGCAGCATTAGCAAAAGCAGCAAAAGTGGATAGAAGAGTAATTAAATCCACAATTGAAACTATAATTAAGGATAAGGAACTATCAAACATTTTTGAGAATATCACACCTGCAGGAACATTATTAAAAAACATAGCTAAAAATTTAGGATTAGGTGTGATAGAAATAGAAGTCGGAGACGATAATGAAGGAATATTAGCTGCAGCATCAGCATTAATTTCATCAAAAAATATAAGCATAAGACAGGCTTATGCAAGTGACACTGAACTTGATGATAATCCAGTGCTAACTATAATTACTGAAGATTTTGTACCTGGAGATCTTATAAGTGAATTTTTAAAAATCCCGGGAGTTATTAGAGTTTCAATATATTAACTTTAAAAACTCTTTAAAAATATAAATAAATAATTTGTCATTCCCAAAAAAATTTAAAAAATAAAAATTTAAAGTTAACTAATATCTTTTGATAAATTAGTTAACATTAATCTTGTTTCATCACAAATATTTAACATGTTTTGGACTATTTCTAAATAGATTCTTTCATTTTTATTAAAATCTTTAACTAAATGATCTACTTTTTCAATATCCCAATTATTTTTATTAAAATCATCAAGTAAATCTATAGCCAATATTTTAACATTATTTGAAAGATTATCTACCCGTAATGTATTTCTAAGTAATGTACATTGTGCAGTTATTTCATTTTGGTTTTTCAAAATAGTATCAATATCTTCATTTTCATCTTGTTGATTATTAACTTCAATTTTATCAGAAATTAAACTAGTTTTAAGTATAATAACAGCATTTTTAACATCATCAACATCCCCAGATAATGCTTCCTTTAAATTATTAATTTGCTCCATATTTAATTTCATCTGCTTTTTACAAATATTTAAATCTTCTTTTATCAATGTATAAGGCATAATAATAAAATTTGCAGGTACTGCCACTACAATTCCTAACCCTACAAAAAGGAACCTTAAAATCATGGACATGTTAGCAGGATACATTGAAAATGAATAAAATACTGCTTGTAAAGTAATAAATATTGTGTCAATATCATACCTTTCAGGCTTTACCAATGTATAAACATAACTTATAATCATTATTAAAATAACTGTAGTATTAGCTGTGTTTAAATGAGTTCCTAATGCATAATTAAATAAATTAAAGTTTCCAAGGAATGCTAAAGCTAGTATAGAGAATATTATTAAACCTATTGTAGTTCCAATAATCCTATATTTAGATTTAGAAATAACATTCTCTTTATAAGGCAATATTATTGCAAGAGAAGTACATGCTAACCATCTTGCATCAGGTATATTAAAATAAATACCAATAAATTCCCAAAATGCTACAATAACAGCTAATCTAAATGCAAAAGTAAATTTAACAGAATCCTTATTGAAGTTTTCTTTAAAAATAGTTTTTATTCTAAATTCCCGAGGAATTTTAGATTCACGAACTATTTCTTCATTAGGTTCTTCAGATAAATAATTTAATTCATAATGAATAATTTTAAGATTAGATAAAATCCCATAACCAATTGATTGATGAGAACTAATAAATTTATTTATCTCTTCAAGAACAGAATTTAATTTAGTATTTTCATTTGTCTCTTGATGATATGTTTCATGTTCTATTAAATCATCTATTAACTTATCTAAATCTTTTAAATTATTATAATCATAATTATTTCTACAAACTGCCAAACCAATTTGTTCTATAGCTATTGTAAGATTCATTATTGATCTATTTTTAGGAGAAGTATAATAATTTTCTTCTAATCTATCATAAATAGCAGATTTGATAATTTTAATATTACTAATTAATACATCTTCAGAAACTTCTTTTCCTTTAATTTTTTCAGCAATGCAATTTTTTATTTCAGCCAAAAGTCCATTAATCCCTTTATGTGTTTGTGTTTTTAATTTATTTTTATTTAACAAAATGTTTATTCCAATAATAACTATGGATCCAACAACAACAGATAAAATTCTTAAAGGCAAAGCACTTAATGGCACTGGTGTAGACATAATTAACATATATCCTAATATAAATGGAAAGTATAACGGACTTTTTAAATCATGCATCATTAGATATATTATTAAAAAAATTAAACCAAAAATAAGAAAAATTCCTAGTACTGATGAGGCAGTAGTTAAATAACAAACTACAACAATACTAATATTTAATAGGATCATTCCAATTAGACTAGAGACTGGTTTTTGACTTAAATCTTGTCCAAGCATCATAAGTAATGTAACTAGAATCATTACCCCAACCATAGTATTATCTGAACCAAAAATAGCTACAAATAATCCCATAAAACCAATTAAAATAATGAAAAATAAAGTTTTACTTGCTATAAATTTTAAATCTATGATAATTCCTCCAAATTTTATAACATTATAAAAATAATATTAACATTTAAAAAAAATTCATTCTTTAAATTATTATATGTTTTTATAACTTTAATATAACCTTTTTGAATATTTTTTTCTTTTTAAAATTTATAGATATCACATAAAATACTAAAAAATTTTTAACTAGGTTATTAAATAGGTAAAATGAAAAAATGATTTTTTAAATTAAATAAAAAATAGATTAATTAAAAGTAAATGATTATAAAATAAAAAAGAATGGTGGTTATTTTTTTAATTAAAAAATAAATAATGAAAAATTAGGTATAAAAAATTTATATTGAAATATATTTATATTTTTTAAATAAGATTTTATATAAATTTATAATTTAATTAATCCATTGACTCAGCACGTTCTCTGTCTTCTTCATCAAGAACATCTAAAAGTTCATCCCATGCTTCTAAAGATTCTTTTGCAGCTTGTTCAGACAATTTTTCAATAGCATAACCTGCATGAACTAAAACATAATCATCTAACTGTATGTCTGGCATTAAATCTATACGAGCTTTCTGTTTAACTCCACCAAATTCAACAAAAGCTATTTTATCATCTTTATTCAATTCTACAACCTTAGCTGGTGCGGCTATACACATAAATATCTATCTCCCACAAATTAATTATAATAATTGTTTTATACATATATCTTATAAACATACATATTTATAAAATTAATTAAGATAATAACAAATGCAAAAAATTTAATAATAATTTTAATTAATTCTTTTAAAATAAAAAATCATTGAAAAGTTATAATCTATTTAATTAATATATAACATTACTATAGTATAAATTAAAGATATTAATGATTTGTTAAAACAAAAACAAAAAAAATGCATTTATAAAAACAAACAATGTGACAAAAATGGAAAATATAGTTATTGGAGCAGGACCTGCAGGAAGATTAGCTGCATTAGAACTTGGAAGATTAGGAAAAGAAGTATTACTTATAGAACAAAAGTATATTGCGGGAACATGTTTAAATGAAGGTTGCATGGTTATATGTGCTTTAAATGATGTAGCAAAATTTTTAAACGAAAGCAAACGATATGAAGATTTAGGATTTATAAAAACTAATACAGATTTTTCTTATGAAAAAATGGTAGAAAAAATTAAAGAAACACAAGTAATTCTTCGAAAAATTAATGAAAGTGATAATAAAAATGTAGGGAATCAAATTATTTATGGAAAAGCAGAATTAAGTATCGATGAAAATGATGAAATAAATGTTAAAGTTAATGGAAATATATATCATCCTGATAATGTTTTGATTGCTACAGGAGCAAGACCATTTATTCCAAATATTTCTGGAGCAAAATATGCTTTAACTAGTAGTGATGTGCTTAAATTAAAAGAAATTCCAAAGAAATTAAACATCATAGGTGGAGGAATAATTGCATGCGAATTAGCAAATATATTTTCTTCTTATGGAAGTGAAGTTAATATTTTCGCAAGAAGCACTGTATTGAAAAATTTAGAACCTAAAATCCAAAATTACACAGTACAAAAATTATTGAAAAAAATTAACATTCACGAAAACACAACCATTAAAGAAATTAAAAAAGATGAAATCATTACAACATCTGGAAATTACAGTGGAAAAACATTAATAGCAACTGGAAGAACACCAAATACAGACAAATTTAAAGATATTATAAAGTTAAATAATGATAAAACTATTAAAGTAGATAAAATGATGAAAACTTCTCACCCCAATATTTATGCTGCAGGGGATGTAATTGGAGGAATCCAACTAACACCAGTTGCACGAAGAGAAGGAATAACAGCAGCAAGGAATATGGCAGGATATTCAAATGAAATATATTATAATAACACCCCAGAATCAATAAGTTTAGATATGGATGTTAGTTTCATACAAAATAAGAAAGATACTGAAAAATTAAAAGAAGAAATTACAAACATAACTATACCTGGAGGTGCTGGTCCTGGAGCATTTTGGAAAGCATTGAGTTCAGAAACAGGTTTAACAAGTGTAGATCTAAATAATAAAACAGGAAAAATCGAAAATATAAGTGCAATATCTCCTTCTAGTGTAGATGATACTGCATATATGGCATTCCTAATGAATTTAGGCATTACAAAAGAAGATTTTAATGATTTTTTAGAATTACACCCATCAACAGATATGTACTATAAAATCATGAAGTTTATGTAAAAATATAAAAAAATAAATTTTTATTTATTTTTTTTGGATTCAGATATAATAATATCTGCTATTTTTTTACCGGCAGATAAAACTTCTTGACTATATTCAGTAGTTTTAGCCTGTATACTATTTAAATTATTTAAAGTATCAAAAATTTTATCATTTAAATCAATAATATCAGATTCAACAACTGCACCCGGGAAAATTGCAGCCATATTGTGATAACGACCATATTTTACTTTTGTTAATGCCATACAAGGCAATTCACAAGCCATAGATTCTTGAATCATGTTCCCATCATCTGTAAGAACCGCCAAATCAGTTATGGCATAACAATCCTTAATCCAATCAATATACCCTAAATTAATTACCTTAGACTCATCAACCATATCCAAATATTCTTTTTTCAATGGATCACCAACAAGCAAAATATTATATTCATCATTAACAACATCTGTAAAATTTTTTAATGCTTTAACAGACATTTCAAATAATGAAGAACCAGATGAAAAGAGTAAAGTAGTTTTATCTGCATCAAATTCCGCAATAGACTTTCCAGGATTATTATCTTTAAGTTCTAAAATATGTTGAGTAATATTTTTTAAACCATTAGATTTATCTCCTTTGGTTATACCCGGAGTTAATGGGAAAAATGATTTTTCTAAGTTAGGTGGAAGATTTTTTGATTTAAATAATTGATTTTCCGGCAAAACAATACAATGATTTAATCTTGAACAAACTTTAGAATCTAAAGGAGTATCAATTAATGCCACAGCAGGAACTTTAGCTAATTTAGCTGCAATACAACCTATAACAGCCCCACCACCAATAATACCAACAACAACATCAGGTTTAATATGTTGAATCAATTTCTTTGTTTCTCGTGCAGCTTTTAATGTTTTACCCCCTGCTTTAATAGTGGATATTTTACTAGCTGCATGCCCCCCAGCTTGAGGAATAGATACTTTATGCCAAGAATAACCATTTTTTTCATATAATAATCCAGGAGCATTATGATCTAAAGCTATTTCACATTTAACTCCCTCTTTTTCTAGGGATTTAACAACATTTAAACCTACTCTAGCATCTCCCCCTAAACCTCTCCCAGTAATAACTAATAACGCTTTCATAATTACAAACCCATAAATAAATATAATATAATATAATATTTTTTAAAAAAATATAAAAAAGTTATCTAATTTAAAGAAATTTTCTAAGACTATTTTTATTAACCTGTCGATCATTAGAAAAATGTTGTTTATTATTTGGTGCAAAAGGATTATACAATAATCTTCTAAATCCTAATATTATTAATAAAGGATTAGAAACTCTAATTTGTCTTTGACCTAATACTATTTTTCTAAAAAGATCTCCTAATCCCCCACCTGTTAATACATCCATAAAATAATCCCCAAAAGTAGGATTATAAATTTTTAACTTTCGAGATAAGAACCTATAAAGATTATTTCTTCTAATAAATGCAATTAAAATTGTGGTGATAATGAAGAAAATTAATGTACACCAAAATCCACCTAGCATATAGAAGGAAATACCTAAAGCTATAGCAAATGAGTGATTACCAACTTCACCTAACATTATCTTTCCAAAGTAATCTAAAGGAGCATAACCTAAACATACGGCTAAAATTAATAAAGGAGTATAAAATGCTGGTAACTCTAATATAGGTGCTGTACCTATTATAACCATTAAAATTGAAACTATAGCTGCAAGTATAAATACAACACTACAAGTAGAACCTGGTTGCATATCTGAAATATTAACTGGTTGAACAAGTAATGCAACAAGTATAGAAGACCATCCCATTAATGGGAAACCAATAATCATTACTAATAACATTCCTACACCACGGAATAATTGGCCCCACTCTACATTTAAATTTAATATTTTACGTCTACCTAATAAATCATCAACAAATGCAAATATACCAATAACAAGTACCAAATCATTGAATCCCTGTGGTAGATATAAACTTAATAATATGAAAGGAATCAAACCGATTGCTCGAGGAGTTCCACCTCTAATATTCTGATATAAATTGCCTAATAATCTTCTTTTACCTAAGAAACGGAAAATTATATTTAATACCATTGTTCCAAAAAAAGATAATAAGAATACGCCTAATAGTTGAAGATACATGGAGAACATGTTTTTTTAACACCCAAATTATTTATAAAAACTAATTAAAGAATAAATTAGTTATTTTTAAATATTAACATATTGTTAAAACTGATATATAATTGTTTTCAAAATTAAAAAAATTAAAAAAAAAGCTTAATTTACAGGATAACGAAGTAAAGCAGCAATACTTCCAAGGGATTCTAACTGTTTACCTCCTTCATGTTCACTACTTATAACAATTACTTTCCCAGACATGTTTTCAACCATATCCATTAAATTTTCTAAATTTTTACTTTTAATTGAATTATCTAAAACAAGCAATTTTTCAACAGCCCCAGAATTAACAGCTTTATTAACTTCTTCCCTACCATAGGCTACTTTAGAAGTTCCCTTTGACATTTCTTCAAAAAGTTTTTCTAATATTGACATTTCATAAGCTATTCTATTTTCTGAGGTTAATTTTTCAACAGTACCATTTTTAAGAACTTCATAAATTCCAGACCGACCTCCAGAGCCAGTGTTTTCTAATATGGATTTTTTAGCAATCTTTGGGAATTTATCTTTTAAATATTTAAAAAAATCATTTTTATAAAATCCTGGACCTGCAATGATAAAAGTTGAAACATCCTCAAAACGATTAATAACTTCAATAATACTTTGATAAAATTGGTTTAATTTTTTTTGACGACTTTTATCTAAAATTCGTTTACCTGAAATATTTCCCATAATAGGACCATAATATTCTACACCAAATTGACGAATCAAACCAATATCCGCAACATCATCTTCTAAACTAATAATAATAGCAGATAATTTTTTTGATGCTTTAATAGACTGATTAATTCTTTTTAAAATCCAATTTGACCATACTTCTTTACTAATTTTAATAGGAGTATTGATTTTTGCTTCAATTGTGTGATGAGAACCTAAAGGGATAATATCTTCTGGACCTTGAATAATTGGGCCAGTAAGTCTTAATTTACCTGTAAAAATATGAAAATTAATATTTTCAACTGATATTCCTAATGTAAAAGTTTTTTTAACACCTCGATCACTTCTAAGTTTATCCCCTGTTGTATCTTGAATACGACGAGAAGTTTTAGAATATATATTATCCCCAACTTCTATTATATGAGACAAATGCCATAAATCGTCTAATGTTTCTGGAAGAAGATTCATAACCCCATTTTTTTTATCTTGATAAATTATTTTCATTACAAATATACTCCTATATTACAGATTTTAAAGTTTTTAATATAATATATTATAATAATAAATAATATAATTATTAAATAATAAAAAAAAGATTTAATTTTATACAATATAAAATTTGTCATAGCAGGATTAAAATGAAAATTGGAATTATTGGTGGAACTCGGGGATTAGGAAAAACATTAGCTTGGTTCTTTAAAAGAGAAAATTTTGATGTAACTATTACAGGTAGAGATGAAACTGTTGGGAAAATTACTAGTTATGAATTAAATGTTAATTATTCCTCAAATAATGAAGAGGTTGTAAAATCTAGCGACATAATCATTATATCTGTCCCCATATCAAGCACAAAGGATGTTATTAAGGAATTAGCACCTAAAATGACACCTGGATCTTTACTTATAGATGTTACAAGTGTAAAAGAAGGACCTTCTAAAATTATGGAAAAATATGTTCCAAAAGATGTAGAGTTTATTCCAACTCACCCAGTTTTTGGTCCGAGAACAACAAGTTTAAATGGGCAAATAATAGTTTTAACTCCTAAAAAGAAAGGAAAATGGTATCCTAAAGTAAAAAAATTTTTAAAAAATAAAAAAATGAAAGTTATTGAAACTGTACCACAAGAACATGACAAAATGATGGCTATAGTACAAGTATTAACCCATTTTTCTTATATTTCTACTGCATATGCTATTGCTAAATTAAATGTTAATGTGAAAGATACTCAAGATTTTGAAAGTCCTATTTATAATCTTATGATAGATATGATTGCTAGAATAGTATCTCAAAACCCTTTTTTAACTTATTCTATACAATTAGAAAATAAAAATGGGGAACTTGTTCGCCAAACTTTTGCTGATGCAGTATGTGAATTAAAAGATGTAATTTCTACTAAAGATGAAGACAAATTTGTAGATATAGCATTAATAGCAACTAAAAACATGGGCGATATTCAGTCTGCTTTAGGTAGAAGTGATAAAGCTATTAATTCTCTTAATCATGAATCAAATATTTTAAAAATGTCTATTGGTAAAGAAATAGGTTTAAAACATATATACTCTGGAATTGTTCATATAGGAATTTTAGAAGATTTAGGTCCTGAATTCTTAAAATTAAATACTAATAAACATCACAAAAAATTAAAAATTTCTAATGTTGAAGTTTTAAGTGAAAAGGAGTTAATCCAATGGAAAATTAAACTTCAAAAAAATTATTCTCAATCTATTAGTTGTGTTTTCCCATTAACAGCTGATCAATATGTGATTAAAGATACTATTAATAATATTAAAGATATTACAAATGTTAAAATTATTGATGTTTATACTGGGCCACAAATTCAAGAAGGTTTTACTAGTTTTACTTTTAAGATTGAAGCATTGAATAATGCTGCATTTGAATCAACAAAAAATATATTAAAGGGTTTTGGAGGGGTTATTAGATAATATTTTTTTAAATTTTTTTATTTTTTAAATAATATATAACGAACTTAAAATATTTTAATAACAAAATGTAACTACTTATTAAAAACAAATAAAACATGACAAAAATGATTTATAAGATATTATAATGAATTTTAAATCTAAAATAATATATTTATAATATAAAATAAACTATAAGTGATTAAATATAAAAAATAAGAATAATAAATGGTTTAATAAATCGATTAAAAAAAAGTAAAAACCGAAATGTTTATATATTAGAAAATGCACATATTATACTATAGTTACAAAAACTTACTAAAAGATAATTGAAAGTAAAAAAAATAAAAAAGAAAGTATAAAACAATTTTTTATGAATAGCGTAACTATAATGCACAAAATTACAATTAAAATAACAAGAGTAACTTAAAAGTCAAAAGGTGATAATTAAAACTTAAAAAATAGAATAATTTAAAAAGAAATAAAAAATTAAAAAAGGAGATGGAAGTTATGGAAAATAATAATCAACAAAATCAAGAAATCACATTAAAAGTTGCAGAAGCAAGATCACAACACGACGTAGGTAAAGGAATAGCAAGAATCGATCCTGAAACAATGGTCAAAATTGGAGTAACTGATGGAGAAATAATACAAATAACCGGTAATAAAACAACAGCCGCAATGGTATTTTCATCACAAAATGAAATAAATTCAAAAACATTACGAATAGATGGTACAACCCGTAAAAACTCCAAAGCATCCATAGGACAAGAAGTTACTGTTCAAAAAGCTGAAGCAAAAGAAGCTAAAAAAATAAAATTAGCACCATTAGAAGATCCCATAAGAGTTAGTGGAGATTTAAATTCAGCTTTTAGGAATAAAGTGATGGTACAAGGTGATATAATAGTAACTGGATATAAACAACAAAGACAAAACTTAGGTGGAAACAGTTTATTTGATGATATGTTCCGAGAAATGATGGAAGTTCCAGCACTAGGTCAATTGAAATTAGCGGTAGTAAATACAAATCCTTTAGGAATTGTATATGTAGGACCCAACACCCAAATAGAAATGCAAGAAAATCCTGTAGACTTATCAAAAATTGAAGGAATATCTAACTTTGTGGATGTAAGCTATGAAGATATTGGTGGTTTAAAAGAAGAAGTTAAAAAAGTTAGAGAAATGGTAGAAATTCCACTTAAACGACCAGAAATATTTGATAAATTAGGAATTACCCCTCCTAAAGGAATTTTAATGTATGGACCTCCAGGAACAGGAAAAACATTACTTGCAAAAGCAGTAGCAAACGAAAGTGATGCGCATTTCATTACAATAAATGGGCCAGAAATAATGAGTAAATATGTTGGAGGATCAGAAGAAAATTTAAGAGGATTTTTTGATGAAGCAGAAGAAAATGCGCCTTCAATAATATTTATAGATGAATTAGATGCTATTGCTCCAAAAAGAGAAGAAACACAAGGAGAAACTGAAAGACGAACTGTAGCACAACTTTTAACATTAATGGACGGCCTTAACTCACGTGGACAAGTTGTGGTAATAGGAGCAACTAATCGTCCAGATTCATTAGACCCTGCATTAAGAAGACCTGGAAGATTTGACAGAGAAATTGAAATTGGAATACCTGATGTTGATGAAAGAAAAGAAATTTTAGAAATCCATACAAGATCAATGCCATTAGGTAAAGATGTAAATTTAGATGAATTTGCAGAATCAACCCACGGATTTGTTGGGGCAGATTTAGGATCATTAGCAAAAGAAGCAGCAATGAGAGTTGTTAGAAGAATAATTCCTGAAATTAAAGATGGGGAACCAATTCCTGAAGAAACTCTCAAAAAGATTATAGTAAACAAAGATGATTTTAAAGAAGCACTTAAAGAAATTCAACCATCTGCATTAAGAGAAGTAACAGTTCAAGTACCTGACGTAAAATGGGATGATATAGGTGGATTAGATGAAGCTAAACAAGAATTAAAAGAAGCCATTGAATGGCCTTTAAAATATCCGGAAAATTTTGAAAAATTCGGAATTAAGCCACCTAAAGGAACTTTATTATATGGAATTCCAGGAACAGGAAAAACATTACTTGCAAAAGCAGTAGCAAACGAAAGTGAAGCAAATTTCATATCTGTTAAAGGACCAGAATTATTATCAAAATGGGTAGGAGATTCAGAAAAAGGAATTAGAGAAGTATTTAAAAAAGCTAAACAAGCTTCCCCAACAGTAATATTCTTTGATGAATTAGATTCAATAGCCAGCACACGTGGAAATTCATTAGGAGATTCTGGTGTAACTCAAAGAGTAGTTAATCAATTATTAACTGAAATTGATGGTATGGAAGAATTACATGATGTTGCAGTAATTGGTGCTACAAACCGACCAGATATGATTGATCCAGGACTTATGAGACCTGGAAGATTTGATAGACATATTGAAGTTGGCACACCTAATGAAGAAGGTAGATTATCCATATTTAAGGTACATACTAAAAATATGCCTTTATCTAAAGATGTTAAATTAGAAAAATTAGCAAAAGAAGCAGAAGGTTATGTTGGAGCTGATATTGAAGCAGTATGTCGAGAAGCTGCAATGTTAACTTTAAGAAATAATATGGATTCAAATGAAGTTCCAATGAAATACTTTGAAGAAGCAATGGATAAGGTAAAACCTAGTAATAATAACTCTGATGATATGATTCAATATAATTAAATAGATTAGAAAAAAAGAATTATAACTAGTTTATAGCCATTAAACATCCTAATTAATAGAGTTTACTAAAACCAGAAAATAAAGAGAAAATAGTTAATTATTTAACTATATCTCTTATTTTTTTAAAACATTTGTATTACTTTTTTTAAAAATAATAATAAAAATTGTTAATTGAACTTTAATTTTAAACAAAATTTAATATTAAGTATATACTTCATATAAAATAGAGAAAAAATTTTCAATAATATATTACTATTAAATTTCGAGGGATTATAATTGACTCAAATGGAAGAAGCTAAAAAAGGCAATATCACTCCAGAAATGGAAAAAATTTGTGAAAAAGAAAGAATTAGTACTAAAGAAATAATAACTAAAGTAGCAGAAGGTAAAATAGTAATACCTAAAAATATTAACCGAAACACAGAAGCATGTGGAATAGGTGAAGGATTAAGCACAAAAATAAATGCAAACATAGGTTCAAGTAGTAAAATAGAAAATATAAAATTAGAAACCCATAAAGCAAAACTATGTATGGAATATGGTGCTGATGCATTAATGGACTTAAGTACTGGTCCTGATTTAGAATTATTCAGAAAACAAATAATGGAAACTGTAAATATACCGATAGGAACTGTTCCTATTTACGAAGCAGGAGTCATTACTCTTAACAAAGGAAACGAAATTATTGATATGGAAGAAGATGATATTTTTAAAACAATAGAAAAACAAGCTAAAGAAGGAGTTGATTTCATGACTTTACATTGTGGAATCACTCAAGATCTAGTTAAAAAATTAAAAAATGCTAAAAGAGAAATGGGAATAGTTAGTAGAGGCGGAACATTCTTAGCTTCATGGATTTTACATAACGAAAAAGAAAATCCATTATATGAAAATTATGATTACTTACTTGAATTAGCTAAAGAATATGATATAACTCTAAGTTTAGGTGACGGGTTACGACCAGGATGTTTATCCGATGCTAGCGATGTTCCCCAAATTCAAGAATTAGTTACTTTAGGAACATTAGTTAAGAGAGCCCAAGAAGCCTCTGTTCAAAGTATGGTTGAAGGACCAGGACATGTACCTTTAAACCAAATAAAGTCAAATATGGAAATACAAAAAACATTATGTTATGGTGCACCTTTCTATGTATTAGGTCCAATTGTAACAGATTTAGCACCCGGATATGACCACATAACTTCTGCAATCGGAGGAGCAATAGCAGCATCCAGCGGTGCGGATTTTTTATGTTATGTAACTCCAGCAGAACATTTAGGTTTACCTGAATTAGATGATGTTAAAGAAGGTATAATTGCATCAAAAATAGCAGCTCAAGCTGGAGATGTAGCTTTAGGGTTGGATACCGCATGGGAAAAAGAAAAAATGATGTCAAAAGCTAGAAGAAACTTTGATTGGGATCAACAATTTGATATAGCATTTGATAGTTCTAAACCTAGAAAATATCGTGACAAATGTAAACTTGATGATAATGAAATGTGTACAATGTGCGGAGAATACTGCTCTGTTAAAATAGCAAAAGATGATTTTTAATTAATTAAAAAAAAAGAAGATGTGATAAAATGGAATTAGAACATGTAAATGGAGAAAATAAAGGAGATATATTATTATTTGCTTTAAGTACCTGTGGATGGTGTAAAAAAACAAGAGAACATCTTGAAAAGTTAAATTTAGAATATGATTATATTTATGTAGATTTAACTGAAGGTGAAGAAAGAAACGAAGCTGTTGAAACACTTCAAAAATATAATAAAGATATATCATTCCCTACAATTGTATACAATGATAAAGACATTATAATTGGATACAAACCTGATGAAATTGATGATTTAATAAAAGAATGATTAATGAAAAAATTATTTTAATAGGAGAGTGTCCTTAAAATGTTAACTTATGACAAATTTAAAAAATCTGCAGAGGATAATGGATATTTCATAAACCCCGATAAAGAATTTGTTGAAACACTTATTGAAAATATTGAGGTTAATAAAGATCGATATGGTTATGGAGCTTGTCCTTGTAGATTAGCAAGTGGAGATAAAACAAAGGATCTAGATTTGATATGTCCATGTGATTATAGAGATATAGATCTCGAAGAATATGGATCATGTTTTTGTGCTTTATATGTTAATAAAAAAATAGCAAATAGTCAAGAAACAGCACAATCAATTCCAGATAGAAGATTAAGTGAAATTAATAAAAAAATAGAATTAAAAGATGAATCTAAAGTTTTAAATACAAAATATCCTATTTGGAGATGTAAAGTCTGTGGATATTTATGTAGTAGAGAAAAACCTCCGGAAATATGTCCAATTTGTAAAGCAGAATCTTTAAGGTTTGAAAAACTATTATAAAAAGGAATTTAATTAAATGAAGTACCAAGAACTTGTAAATGTTTATGAAGCATTGAGTAATACTACTAAAAGATTAAAAAAAACAGATATTTTAGCTAATTTTTTTAAGAAGGTAGATGATGAAACATTACCTATTGTAACTTTATTAGCTTTAGGGAAAGTATTTCCATTTTACAGTGAACAAGAAATGGGAATCGGAGATAAACTCGTAATGAAAGCTATTAGTAAAGTTATTGGAGTAAATGAAAATGAAGTTGAAAATCAAATAAGGGACCAAGGGGATATTGGAGCAGCTGCTGAAAAATTATATTCTAAAAAGAGCCAAACTACTTTTTTTTCACAACCCCTAAGTATCAAATTTGTTTTTAGTAACTTAAAAAAATTAGCAACTATTTCTGGTAATAATTCAACCAACAAAAAGATTTCAATAATTTTAGAGTTATTATCTTCAGCTTCTGGAACAGAAGCCAAATATATTACTAGAACAATAACTGAAGAATTAAGAATTGGAGTAGGTGAAGGAATTATTCGTGACGCCATTTCTGATGCTTTTGATATAAATAAAAGTGTCACTGAAAGAGCTTATATGTTAACAAATGATTTAGGACTTGTTGCAGAAGTAGGAAAAAATCAGGGCGAAAATGGACTAAAAAAATTGTCTTTAACCCCAGGAAAACCTGTTAAACCTATGCTTGCACAATTATCTCCTAATATAGATGAAAGTATATTAGAGATGGGTGAAGCTCTTTGTGAAACTAAGTATGATGGAATACGTATGCAAGTTCATAAAAATGGAGACAATATAACAATATTTACTAGACGATTAGAAAATATTACAAAAGCTATTCCAGAAATAGTAAATGAAATTCGTGAGGCATTTCCGGATGAAAATTATATTGCAGAAGGTGAAGTCATAGCAACACGTAATGGTAAACCTTTATCTTTCCAAAATATATTACACAGAGTCCGTAGAAAATATAATATTGAAGAAGCTATTGAGTCTGTTCCTCTTAAAGTTTATTTATACGATCTTTTATATTATAAAAAACCAACATTGGATGAACCAATTAAAATAAGAAGAGAGATTCTTGAAAAAATTGTTAATACAAAAAGTGATAATTTAAATCTTAGTGAAAAAGCTATGGTTAATGAAGATAATCTTAAAGATGCAAAAAGATTATTTGAAAAATCTATTGCCGAAGGGCATGAAGGAATAATGATTAAAGATGCCAAAGAACCATATATACCTGGAATTCGTGGCAAAAAAATGTTAAAATTTAAAGCTGAACCGGAAACATTAGATGTTGTGGTTGTTGGGGGAACATATGGTATAGGTAAAAGAGGTAATTTTATTGGATCCTACATGGTAGCTCTTAGAAATGATGATGAAGAATTAGAAACTGTTGCTCATGTAGCTACTGGTTTAACTGATGAAACCTTAGCAAAATTAACAAAAATGATGGAAAAATATAAAATTAACGAAAAAGGTACAAAAATTATTGTTAAGCCTAAAATAATTTTAGAAATTGCATATAGTGAAATCGTTAAAAGTCCAGAATATGATGCAGGTTATTCTTTAAGATTCCCTGTAGTGAAAAGAATTCGTGACGATAAAGGCTTAGAAGATATTGATACTGTAGAAAGATTGAAATCTATGTATAAAGAATAGATTCTTTTTTAAAAAAAATTTATAATTAAAAAAATATAAAATAAATACTATAATAATTTATGAATTCCAATATATAGGATATATTTTTAAAAATAATATTAATGGTGATTTGATTTATGGCAAATAAAAGATTATTTGGGACATTTGGAGTTAGAAGAATAGCAAACGAAGTTTTAAATCCGGAATTTGCATCCCGATTAGCAGCATGTTATGGTACATTAGTTCAAGGAACTGTGGCTATTGGAGGAGATACAAGAACAAGTACTCCTATGTTAAAACATGCTATAACCGCAGGATTATTATCTTCAGGTTGTGATGTAATAGACCTTGGAATTTTACCTACTCCAGCAATACAATATGCTGTTAGAACATATTATGATGGTGGAATTATAGTTACTGCATCACATAATCCTCCAAAGTATAATGGACTAAAATTTGTAGATGAATTTGGTATTGGTACTCCCGATAATATGGAATTAAAAATAGAAGAATTATACTTTGATAAAGAACCTAAACGAGCTAAATGGAATGAAATGGGAAAATATTGTATTAATGAATCTATTATAGACGAATATATTGAAGAAACTCTTAAAAGAGTAGATGTAGATGCAATAAAAAATGCAAATTTAAAAGTAGTAGTCGATTGTGGTTCTGGAGCTGGTTCTTTCACAGCACCTTACATATTAAGAAAGCTTGGATGTGAAGTAACTACATTAAATTGTCAAGCTGATGGATTTTTCCCAGGACGTAACCCTGAACCAATAGAACCAAATTTAACAGAATTAATAAACACTGTAAAAATTTTAAATGCTGATTTAGGTTTAGCTCATGATGGTGATGCAGACAGAACTATTTGTATTGATAATAAAGGAAACTTTGTTTTAGGAGATAAAACTTTTTCATTAGTTGAAAAACAAATGTTAAAGGAAAACAATGGAGGAATTATAGTAACTACTGTTGCAACTTCAACTGCAATTTATGATATAGCTAAACAGTATAATGGTAAAGTTATAACAACCGCTGTAGGAGACTTACTTGTAGCAAGAAAATTAAAAGAAGAAAATGGTCTTTTTGGTGGAGAAGAAAACGGTGGCCTTATTTTCCCAAACTTTGTTTATGGTCGTGACGCTGCAATGACTGTAGCTAAGATATTAGAGATAATTGCTAAGGAAAAAAAATCATTATATGAACTTGTTAAAGAATTACCAAAATATTATTCTGAAAAAATGAAAATTGAATGTCCTGATAATAAAAAATCAGAAATTATGAAAAGTATTGTTAAGGAAATAAAAGAAACAACTAATTATAAAATAGACACTACAGATGGAGTGAAGATATTAAAAGAAGATGGTTGGATTATTATAAGACCTTCCGGAACTGAACCTATTTTTAGATGTTTTGCAGAATCAGATTCTCAAAAAAAATCTACTGAAATGACAGAATGGGGTATTTCTTTAATTAAAAAATATTTAAAATAAACATAATAATTTAAAAATTGCTTTATTTTTTCTATTAAAAATTTAAAAGAATTGACTAATTAAATAGAAATAAATATTAAAACTTTAATAAAAAACATAAGGTAATTAAATAATTTAAGCAATACATGAAAAAATTAGAAAAATTAGAAAACTTAAGGTATATGTTCTTACACTTTTTTAATAAAAAGTTATACCAATAAAAAATAGGTATATAATGCAGATATTAAACAAAACCCAATATAAATTATAACTCTTACAGTAATCAATTTTTCATGTTTACCTTGATAATCATGAGTAAAATGATCAACAACAATCATTATTAAAAATATTAAGAAAAAAATCAAACCTGGAATTAATTTACCTAAAATAATTTGACTTGTTCCAGGTATCAAAAAAGCCAAAGCAATCAAAATTAAATCATACCACATAAAAAAACCCAAAAATTATAAATTTTCTAAACATTCCTCTTTCAAAAATTGAGCATCCTCATTATTTGGATGCTTAGCTAAAATTTTAATAAAATAACTTAAAGCCTCTTGATATTCCTCTAATTCCATTAAAACAATACCTTTATTTAATAAAAAAATTGGATTATCATTTTCAAGATTAATAGCTTTATTATAACAATCTAAAGCTTCTTGAAAACGCCCTAAATCTAACAAAGCATTGCCTTTTCTATTTTGAGCAGAAGCATCAATATCCGAATCATCAAAACATAACTCCATTGCTTTATCATAAGATTCCAAAGCCTTTTCAGGGTTATTTAAATCATTTAAAAGATTTCCTCTAGCATTCCAAACTTGAGGATCAGAATCATCTATACTTAAAATTTTATCATAAATATTTAGAGCTTCATTTAATCTGCCTAAAACTTGAAGAATAAAACCTCTCCAATATAAAACTACAGTATTTTCAGGATTTATTTTAACAGCCTCATCATTAACTTCAAGAGCCTCTTCAATACGCTCACAATTTAAAAGAGCAATTGCTTTATTATTTAGTATATACTCATTATTTGGGTTTACTTCAATAGCTTTATCATAACAACCAATAGCTTCATGAAATTTACCCAAACGAGAGAGATTATCTCCCTTTTTATTCAATAAATAAATATCTTCAGAATCAAACCCTAAAGCCGCTGAATAACACAACACAGACTTATCATATTTACCACTATCAAAAAGTATATCTGCTCTTTGGGTAATCATGGCTTTTTCATCAATTTTATCTCCAATCCAATCTTCAATATTTAATTTTTCAAAATAGATTACCTGAAAAATATTATCATCATTAATATCTTCAGCATACATCTTCTTAAATTCTTTAGTCATTTCTTGAGCATTAAGAAACCCTTCCTCTTTTGCTAATTTGTCATTATGTTTTAAATTTTTAAATTTAATCAAATCAACTTTAGTAACTTGAGCTTCAAAAACTTTCTTTTTTTCTTTAGAAATTAAATTCCAATAACAGTATAAACGATCCCCTACTTTTAAAGGATTTTTCCATAATTTACGTATTGTCATGTTCTTTTTTTGAGTAATAATATTAATATTTTGACTTCCAAACGACAATATTGGCATTTAATCCCTCTAAAATTTTTTTAAAAACATGAAAAAGAAAATTTAAATAACTTCCTCTCCAAATTCTGCACTTTTCACTTTAATAACTGAGTCTTTAAGTATTGATTTTATTTTTTTAGCCATATCCTTCAATTCATGAGGATTAGGACTTTCAATATCTTTTAAATCTTCATCAAGAACACTTCTATTTCTAAACTGTTGTAAGGTATAAACATTACAATTAATTTCATAGCTTATATCAATAATATCTTCAGGTTTAAGTAAACCCGGAACATAAGTAGTCCGACATTCCAAATAGGTTTTATCATATTGATTAACTAATTCCATACTTTTTTTAACATTTTCCCCAATATTTGAACCAATTATGGTTTCATATTTTTCAAAAGGAGATTTAATATCCATTGCAACATAATCAACTAAATTTAAATCTAAAACTTTTTTTAATCTATCTGGATAAACTCCACTTGTATCTAATTTAGTTTTTAATCCTAATTTTTTAGCAACACGTAGAATACTTATCAAATCATCTAATTGTGATAGTGGTTCCCCTCCAGATACATCAACTGCATCAATAAAATCTTTGGAATCATCAATTACTTTATAAACTTCACCAATATCAATATCATCACCATCTTCTAAAATTTCACCATTATGACAATAAGGACATCTTAAAGGACAACCTGCTAAGAAAATTACTAAAGACATATTCCCATGAAATTCAACAGAAGATATTAATGTAGTTCCAATTTTCATAATTTGTGTAACCTACCTTTTAATATATTTTTACTTAATTTACAACTTCTTTTAATATGTTTAAAAACTTTTTGTCTTCTTCAATAGTTGCAATACTTATTCTAATCCAATATTCATCTAAACCTTTAAAAGAAGTACAATCTCTAACAATTACGCCCTTTTTTAACAATTCATAAGATAATTCATTTGCAGTAAATCCAGTTTCCCTTACATCTATTACCATAAAATTTGATTGAGATTTTAAAACATGCAATTTATTGATTTTAGAAACACCTTCATATAATAAATCCCTACTTTCTTTACCTTTAATAATTGAATCTTCTATGAATTTTTTATCTTTTAAAGTTGCTAAAGCCGCCACATAAGATAGCCGAGTGAGAGAAAAAACAGGTTTAATTCTATGCATATATTCTATATTCTCACTATTAGATAAACCATAACCTATTCTCATACCTGCTAGACCCATAACTTTTGAGAAAGTTCTTAAAATAAACACATTAGAATAATCTTTAATTAAATTAACATGATTAGATTCAGCATATTCAATATAAGCTTCATCAATAATTACTAAAGCATTAGTAGCATCTAAAATTGTTTTAATATCTTCTTCATTAATAACAGCCCCTGTAGGATTATTTGGAGAACATAAAAAAATCATTTTTGTTTTATCAGATAAAGAATTTAAAATTGAATCAACATCCAAAGTATTACTATTTAAATCCCAATTACCATAAATTGGTATTGCCCCATAAGGTTTTAAAAGAAACTCATAATATGTGTAAGATGGCAATGGAACAATAAATTCATCACCAGGTTCGATAAAAGTTTTAATTAATGAATCTAAAACTTCATCAGCACCATCTCCACCAATAATAACCTGATTAGGTTTAACACCTGCATAATTTGCAATTTCTGATTCAAGTTTAGTTAAATCAGATTCTGGATATCTATTAACATTATCAACTTCATTTAGAATAGCAGTCTTAACTTTACTAGAAGGACCCCATGGATTTTCATTTGAACCTAATTTAATTATATCCTTTTCATTTATATTAAATTCATTAACAATTTCTTCTTTGGATCTACCCGGAACATACGGATCTAATTCTAATACTGCTTTTTTCGGATTCATTTTTTTATACCTACATTAAAAAAAAAGATTATTAATTAAAATTCAAATTCAACATCATATATTTTTGGGGCATCTTTAACAAAATTAAAATTCGCATCATATGCATTGGATAAATTTACATAATGCTTAGCATTAAATTTAATTAAATTTAATTGTTTTTCTGAAATTTCTTTAACAACTTTCCCCGGAGTACCCATTATTAAACTATTGTCTGGAAATTCATGATTTTCTGTAACAACAGCACCTGCAGCAACAATAGAATTTTTACCAATGTGCGCATTATTTAAAACAGTTGCATTCATTCCAACAATTACATTATCATCTATAGTACATCCATGCACAACAGCAGCGTGACCGATAGATACATTTTCACCTATATTTAATGATAAACCTGGAGAACAATGAAGAACACAATTATCCTGAACATTAGAATCCTTTCCTAATGAAATATGACTTGTATCTCCTCTAATAACTGCATTATACCATACTGAAACATTTTCCCCTAAATCAACGTCTCCTACAACATGAGCTCCTGGGAAAATTTTTGCTGACTTGTGAATATTCATTTTTTATTCCTCCTAAATATAAAAATTATTTGTTTTATATAAAAAAATTTAATTTAATCTTTTAAATTATCTAATGAACACTGGTCATTAGTTGTTTTATCTTGAATGATATAATCTTGTTTAACTAATATTCTCATATTAGAACCTACATCATGGTATAATAAAACACCAGATCCAATAGTTGAACTTGAACCAACTTTAACTCCTGGAGAAAAACTTGAATTTATTCCAGTTTTTACACTATCTCCAATTATAGCTCCTAATTTTCTTCTTCCACTATCTTCTTTCTTATTCTTAATAATTGTTTTAACTGATTTATTATCAAAACGTAAATTAGCTATATTAGTTCCTGCAGCAATATTACAATTTGATCCTATAACAGAATCTCCAACATAACTTAAATGTCCAACATTTGTGTTTTCCATGATGATAGAATTTTTAATCTCAACGGCATTACCTACATGTACATTATCGCCGAAGTAAGTATTTCCACGAATATAAGAATTAGGACCAATATCACAGTTTTTACCTATATAAACTGAACCTTCAATATATACTCCAGATTTAAGGATGCTTCCTTCATCTAGGAAGACTTCACCATGAATAGTTACACCTGACTCTACTTTTCCTTTAATTTCTCCTTTGATTTTTTTAAGTAATCTTTCATTAATTTCAATTAACTCCCAAGGACGCCCCACATCAATCCAATCTTTAGTAGTTACATATGCTTTAACTATTTTATTTTCTTCAATTTGCATTGATAATGAGTCAGTTATTTCATATTCTCCTCTTGAAGAGATTTGAGTTTTATTAATTTTATCAAAAATATCTTTATTAAAAATATAAATTCCAGTGTTGATTAAATTACTTGGAGCTTCTCCTTTTTTAGGTTTTTCTACAATGTTTTTTACTAAACCATTTTCTACTTCAACTACTCCAAAAGAACTTGGATTGTTCACTTCTTTTAAAACCATTAAAGTATCTACTTCACTTTCATTATATTTTGAAATGAGTTCTTCAATAATATCATTATTTAATATTAAATCGCCGTTTAAAACAATAACACTATCATTAATAAAATCTTCACCATAACCAATAGCATTAGCAGTGCCTGCTAAATTAGTTTGTGTTTTATAAGAAATATTAACACCAAACTCTTTACCATCCTTAAAATAATTTTTAACAATATCTTCTTTATACCCAACAATTAAAAGTATGTCTTTAATACCATTATCTCTTAAAATTTCAATGTTATATTGCATAATAGGTTTACCTGCAACAGGTAACATTGTTTTAGGTTTTGTTAATGTTAACGGTCGCATACGTGTTCCTTCACCGGCACTTAATATTATTGCTTTCATTTGCTTTTTTCCTCCTTAGCAAATTATAAAATTTTTAAGTTTAATTATTAATTTAATTTGTTGATTGAATTATTTTAAATTAACTAAAATTCTTAATTATGTGAAATTGAATTATTCATGAAAGATTTTTTTCAATTAAAAATACACATTTTTGTCTTATTAATTCTGCTTTTTCTTCAGTTTTAGCTTCTAAAGTAATTCTAATATAATCTTCAGTACCAGAAGGTCTTAATAGTACCCAACTTCCATCATCAAATGTTAAACGAATCCCATCAATAGAATTAACATATTTAATATCATCAAATTCTTCTTTTAATTGTTCTTCCATATTTTCGAACACCTTTAATTTATCCTCTTTAGAACAAACCACTTTTTCTCTAATACTGAAATAAGAAGATATTTCATTTAATAATTTACTTAAAGGCCCTTCTTTTGATACTATTTCTGCAATTCTAAGACCAGACAATAAACCATCAGGGCACATACAAAAATCAGGGTGCACCCATGTTCCAGAGGGTTCCCCTCCAAATGTAGCATCATTTTTAATAATGGACTCAGCAACTGCAACATCACCAACTTTTGTTCTAATTACTTTTCCCCCAACTTTTTCCATTACTTCATCCATACATAATCCTGCATCAACTGTTGTAACTACTGTCCCTCCAAAATTTTTTGAAATAAGGGCTAATAACTTATCAAATTCTGATATATTCCCATTTTCATCAACAGCCATCATTCTATCAGCATCCCCATCATGAGCTATTCCAAGATCTGCACCTGTAGCAACAACCACTTTCATAAGATTTTGAAGATTAGTTTTATTAGGTTCAGGATTACGTCCAGGGAAAAATCCATCTACTTGAGAGTTAAGAGTTATCACATCACAACCAGCTTTTCTGAATATTATAGGAGATAATTCTGATCCTGCACCAGAAGCTGCATCGATTACAACTTTTAAACCTTTTTTAATATTAACTGTGTTTAATAAATCATTCATATATTGTTTTTTAATCTCAGTATTATGAGTTACTGAACCTATATATTCCCAACTTACATTTCCATAAGCTTTAGAATTGTATAATTGTTCTATTTCAGCTTCTTGAATAGGAGTATAAGCCATACCATTAGGATTCCATAATTTAATACCATTATATTGAGGAGGGTTATGTGATGCTGTAATCATTATTCCTGCATTAGCACCTAATTTAAGTGTAGCATAACCTACTAATGGTGTTGGAACCATACCTAATTTAATTATGTTTATTCCACCTTCCATCAAACCAGATACAATAGCTTGTTCCAACATTTTATTGGTTGTTCGAGTATCATAACCAATAACAACAGTCCCTTCATTTTTTAAATATGAAGCTAAAGATTTTCCAACATTTAAAGCTAAATTTGCATTAATTTCTGTACCTATTTTACCTCTAATCCCAGAAGTTCCAAAAAGTTTCTTATTCTCATTACTCATTAAAAAACACAACCATTAAAATTTTCATTTAATCAAGCACCAAATTTATGAGAATTATTCATTAAATCCATAACAATATTCATTACATCAGATCCTCTAATTCTACACAATCCACCTTTTGCAACAGCAAATTCATTATATTCTTTAACATCATCAACCCTTACTTCAGGACTATTAATTATAACAGGAACAGGATCTCCAGAATGATTCATAACAGAAATTGGAGTTGAATGGTCAGCTGTTAAAAATAATACAACATTTTTAAGGTTTAATAATTTACTCATAACAATTTTATCAACTTTTTCAATGAATTCTTTTTTCTGAATTGCATTACCATCATGACCTGCTTCATCAGCACCATCAATATTAATTAAAAAGAAATTGTGATCTGTATTATTTACTTGATTAATTATTGTATCAATAATATTATCCAAATTAGTATCTACACCACCAGTAACATCATCCATTTCAATAATATCCATACCTGCAAATCGTCCAATTCCCATAATTAAACCAGTTTCAGCTATACATGCAGAATTAACTTCATATTTTTCATTAATATGTTCTACTTTAGGTACAGCTCCTGCACCACGAGGTATTATTATATTAGCAGGGGGTTTATTTTCCTCCATACGTCCAATATTAACCGGATGATTTTTTACCATTTCATAGGATTTTTCAACAATTTTATTTAGTAAATCTGCAGTTCTTTTAGCTTCTTCACTACCATCAGTACTTTCAACTATTTTAGGTTTTTTACCTTCAACTTTAGGGTCTGCATCTGTTACCTTATCAGATAAACCTTCCCCACGCAATACAAGAACTGCTCTATGGCCAGTAGATTCTTTAAAAATTATCTGAATATCTTCATAACCTTTTATAACCATAGTATTTAAAACATCTACAATATCTTTAGTACCTTCTCTAATTCTTCCAGCACGTCTATCCGTTATAATTCCATTTTCATCAGCTGTTGAGAAATTACATCTAAATGCTATATCTCCAGGAATAACATCTAATCCAACACCAGATGCTTCAAATGGTCCACGTCCAGTATAAACTTCATATGGATCATAACCTAAAATAGATAAATGAGCTGTATCACTTCCAGGTATTATTCCAGGTCTTATAGAATCCATTATACCAGTAATACCACGTTCTGCCATTTTATCCATATTTGGAGTGTTAGCTGCTTGAAGAGGTGTTTGATTATCTAATTCTTTTAAAGGACGATCTCCCATTCCATCCATAACTAATATAATTCCTTTCATTTTTTCATCACCTTTTTAAAATAAAATTAAAGAAAATTTAAATTTCATTAATGAGATATAATAAAATTCTAAATTTAATTTCTAAATTAATATATATGATTAGGTTTTAGTTTAAAATGATTTATATAATTTTATATATTGATAAAAAATTTTTGTAAAATATAAAATTAATTTGATAAGTAAAAAACATTTTAGAAATTAATAAATATAAGTTATTACAAAATTTGAATTACTTAAATTAAAATAAAAAAAAAGGTGATTTTATGGTAATATACGAATGTATGCACTGTGAATATAAATTTGACTCTGAAAAAGGCGATCCTGCATATAATATACCAGCAGGAACTTTATTAGAAGATTTACCTGATGATTGGGCTTGTCCGGAATGTGCAGCAGGTAAAGAAGCTTTCATTATAGTTGAAGAATAAATTCTAAAAAAATTTTTTAATAAAAAAAATTTCTTTTTTTTCTATTTTTTATAATACACATATTATACCCACTATAGCTCCAGTTATAGTAGCCAATAAATTAACATGCTCATTATTTAAATAATCTCTTCTTTCAAATACTGCCCCAAGAAAGCTATCCATAAAGCAGCCCACAGTACCTGAAATAATTGCTATTTTTATAGACATCCAAGGATCAGGCATTATACCTAAAATAAAAGCTGCAAAACCTATTATACCTGCACCAACAATTCCAACTGCAGTTCCTAAAAAGGATATAGCTCCATCAGTACCAGGACTAACTTTCTTAAAAGTTGTTATAAGTACTGGATTTTGTAAAACTCCAATTTCACTTGCAAGAGTATCTGCAGTAGCTGTTGCTATAGAACCTAAAAAACCACCTACAAAGGGCAAATAATAACCACCAAACGCGGCCATAAGGAAAGCAACCAAACCATTCGAAATAACATTTTTAGCCGTTCTTCTACCTTCATATTCCCCAATACTATTTTTATAAGGTTTTGCAAATTTTGTGGCCAATAAACTCATGATTAAAAAAATTACAATTAAAATTAACCAACTTACACCAGCTGAAAATATGATTACAATACCCATTATTATCATTGTAAGAGAACCTAATAAATCTAAAGATTTTCTCCAATACACAAAAAATCCTAATAAGAAGAGTATTATCACATAACCCCAATTAATCATTAAAGCTTCTTCCATAATAACCACTAAATATAATTTATTTATATTATATAAGTTTAATCATAAAAAGATAACTATTAATTTATATTTAAGGGATAAATATTGAAATTTAGAATAAAAAATAATAAAAACTTAAAATATAAAAAACGATTTTAAAAAAAAGTGAAAAATAGAGAATTTATTTTATAAATAAATTCTTTAATCTGAAAAGTAATTAATCTAATACTTTACTTTTAATAACTTCTACTCTTTTAAGAGGATAGATTTTTTTAGCAGTATGATAAATTTCACTTGCTAATCTACCATTAACAGAAGTTTCAATAACATCTTCAAAGTTCTTTTCTACAGCAATGTTATTAACTAATTCAGTAATTGTTTCTCTCATGAATTTTTGTTGAGAAGATTTTGCTCTTCTAGTAGTAACAGCTAAAACATGAAGCTTCATTTTATGTCCATCTTTTGTTTCAATTATAACAGGAGTATCTATTCTACTAGTACCTCTTCTAATCATACTTCTAACATAATCAGTAGTTGTTTTATGTCCAGTGAATTTTGTATTTGCAACATCACCAGCTACATTATCAATTTCAAATTGTAATTTAATATATTGTTTAGAAAAATCACCAGTTAATTCTCTCATAGTAACTTCTACTGTTCTTCCTACAAGAAAATCAGGATCTCTTGAAGGGGTTTCTCCAATTTCCTTATCTCCAAAAGCTACAGGAGTTTTTATAGTATACCAATCTTTTTCTTTCCAAGTATCACGTACGTGTCGTCTTTTTGCTTTTGCCATTTAAATCAAACCTCTATTTATTTTATTTTCCGTATTTTTTGTAATTAATTAATAATATTATCATAAAAATTTTCTTTATATTGATAAAACATAGTTTATACTAGTTATTTTATGATAAATAATAATTTAAAATTTAGATCATATGCATTAAAGCATAATCAAAAATATCTTTTATATAGTTTATTAGATTTTTAGTAAATTTTCATAGAGTACTCTAATATTAAGCATTATAAAATTAAATATAAAATAAGCTGTAAAATACAATTAAAAGCTAATTAAACCCTATAATCCACAATCTAACAAATATGGAGTCAATCCATTCTATTTAAAAATTATTCTGTAAAAAAGTTTTAAAAAATTAAAACCCGCCCATAAAGGTTATTATTACATTAATAATTTATCTTATTTAAAGGTTTTCAATAGAATAAAAAAAATTATAAATGTCCTTTCATGAATTTAACATGATCAATATAACGTTCTAAAACTTCTTTAATAGGTCCTTCATCTTCAATAATTTTTAAATTAGCTTTTTTAGCTTTTAATTTAGTTGTAGGTCCATATTTAACCACGATAACTGTTTCACAATCAGAAACAGCATCAATAACTTTAGTAGATTGGTGTTTAACCTCATCAAAAATATCTACATTCCTCTTTTCAATAAACTTAATATTATTCTCATCAATTAAATCATACACAAATAAAGTTTTAGCTTTACCAAAATGTAAATCAACATCTTTACCATTAGATGATGCAACAGCTACTCTCAAACAAACCACCTAAAAAAAATTAAAAGTTTAATTTTTAATTTTATTTAATAAGTTAGCAACATTTTCTCCAAATAATTTAATTGTTTCAATACCTTCAGTATCTTGAAGAGCAGTACCTTCAGCTCCTGCAAAAACCATATTCCAATAATTACTACCAATTATAATCATTTCATTAATATTGAAAAACATGGACATTTCTTGTAATGTGATAGAGGTACCGCCTCTTCTAGCAATTGCAATTGGCCCCCCAACCATCCAAGATAAAAATTTATCATTACCTCTAGAAACTTTACCAATTCTTTGTAAAGCTGCCATAATATCTCCACGTGCAGTACCAAAGTAAACAGGTGCAGCTGGAATAAAACCATCCGCTTTTCTTATTTTTTCGATAATTTCATCTAAGCCATCATTGATGACACAATTCCCTTTAGTTTTACATGCATTACAACCTACACAAGATTGAATATTCAATCCTCTTAAGTTAACTATCTCAGTTTCAACACCTTTAGATTCTATAGATTTAGCACATTCCTCTAAAACTTGCATAGTATTACTATTTTCTCTTGGACTTCCACATAATAAAATAACTTTTGTCATAACAAAATCTCCTAAATAATTTTTTTATAAAACTTAAAATTCAGCACCATTTAAAACATGTAAACAATCACAATCAAAATCTTCATTTAAATCTTTGATTGTTTTATAAATTAAATTAATCAAATCATTATTCTTTTCTTCCATGATTTCTAATACTTCATCCATAGTTAATTTATTAGGTGAAATACCAGAACCATAATTAGAAACAACACATATAGAACTATAACATATCTCTTTTTCTTTAGCTAAAACTGCTTCGGGGAGACCTGTCATACCCACAACATCCCCACCAAGTTTTTGAAACATGTTAATTTCTGCAGGAGTTTCAAATCTAGGACCTTCAGTACATACATAAGTCCCATGAGAAATGACATCCCCATTAGAAATAATTTTATTTCTTAAGCGGTTACAATAAGGTTCAGTAAAATCTAAATGAACAACTTTTTTATCATAAAAAGTTCTATCTCTTAAAACTGTAAAATCAAGAAAATCATCCACAACAACAAATGAACCGGGACCCATATCTAAATTAATACTACCTACAGAATTAGTAGCAATTATTTGATTAACCCCTAAACTTTTTAAAGCAGAAATATTAGCTTTAAAATTTATCATATGTGGAGAATATGCATGTCCTGATGAGTGTCTTGGTAAAAAAGCAACTTCTTTACCCTCTATTTCTAGAAGAGAAACTTCAGGATTTACATTATAATTTGTTTTAACTTTAATTTTCTCTTCATTATCTGCTTTTTCCGCTATATTGTATACACCAGTTCCACCAATAATACCTATCATAAATTACACCTTAATAGAAAATTAACCTTTAGTAACTATTAATGGAGTTACTTTAGCAACTAATTTAGCAATTCCTAATTTATCAGAAGTTTTCACAACTTGATCAACATTTTTATAAGCCCCAGGAGCTTCTTCAGCTAAAACTGGATCAGAATTAGCTTTAACTTGAATACCTTTACTTAATAAATTTTCTTTAATTTCATCTGCAGAGAATTCTTTTTTAGCTTTAGATCTAGATAAGATTCTTCCAGCACCATGTGCAGTAGAACCAAAAGTATTTTCCATTGCAATTTCGGTTCCATGAAGAACATAAGAAGAAGTACCCATGGTTCCAGGTATTAAAACTGGTTGACCAATTTCACGATAATCTTCAGGGACTTCACTTCTACCTGGACCAAAAGCACGGGTAGCTCCTTTTCTATGAACTAATAAATTTAATTTCATACCATTTTTATTAACTATATGTGTTTCTTCTTTAGCTATATTATGTGCAACATCATAGACAGTTGTCATGCCCATATCTTTTGCAGATTTACCTAAAACATCCTCAAATGTTTCTCTAACCCAATGAACTATCATTTGACGATTTGCCCATGCATAATTAGCCGCTGCATACATTGCTTTTAAATAATCTTGAGCTTCTTCGGAATCTAAAGGAGCACATGCAAGTTGTCTATCAGGAATATTTAACTTATATTTTTTGTAAGCTTTATCCATTTTTCTTAAATAATCAGAACATACTTGATGTCCACATCCTCTAGACCCACTATGAACCATGATTGTTATTGTTCCTTTTTTTAATTTAAAAATTTTAGCAGCTTTTTCATTATAAATTTCATCAACCTTTTGAACTTCTAAAAAGTGGTTTCCTGAACCAAGAGATCCTAATTGAGGTATACCTCTTTTTTTAGCTTTATCACTAACTACCTCAGAATCTGCATTTTTTATTCGACCATTCTCTTCTAAGAATTTTAAATCTTCTTTCCAACCATAACCATTATTTACTGCCCATTCAGCACCTTTATTTAAAACTTCATCAATTTCTTTAGGTAATAATTTAATTTTACCTTTACTTCCTACACCTGAAGGGATATTTTTAAATAGCTTTTCTGTAAGTTCTGTAATATATGGTTTTAAATCATCCTCTGACAAGTTAGATCTTATCATTCTAACACCACAATTTATATCAAAACCTACACCCCCAGGACTAACAACACCATTATTCATATTGAAAGCCCCAACACCACCTATAGGGAAGCCATATCCAAAATGAATGTCTGGAAGGCCTAATGAAAACTTTTGAATTCCAGGTAAACATGCTACATTTGTTACTTGTTCTATAGCTCCTTCTTCAAGATTTTCAATACCTTCTTCATTTAAGTATAATCTTGCTGGAACTTTCATTTGTTTTTTATAACTACTTGGGATTTCCCAAATATTTTCATCAATTTTGTTAATATTTTCCTTAATACTCATTGTACCACATAATTAGCGAATTTTTGAATAAATAAATTAAAAGAAATTAATTTTCAAAAAATTTATAAAATTAATATATAATATGAAATTTTATCTATTTTAAAACATATAAATTTGAGGTTTTATAAGTCATGAAAAAAATTAATTTAAAAAAAAGAATTAAAAAAAGTTAAATTTTTACACTAAAAAATTTAAATAATAGTTTTAAACATGAAAAATCCTTAAAAATAAAATATAATAATTATCTAAAACAAATTGGAGAGTAAAATCTGAATAAATATCCCCATTACTTTCTTAATTATAAATACTCAAATATTATATTTTTATAATGTAAAAATTAAGAATGCAAGCTAATAAAAAATAAATACAATTTTAGTAGCCCACATACTTCCCATTTTTATAAGTAACATTCATCAATGTTCTATTCTGAAATTTTGTTTGATTAGTTGAATTTGAAACAGAAGGATCATCTTTATAACATGCATCAATCGTGAAATTTCTAGCATTATCCGGTACTTTTAATGTATAAAAAAATGTACCATTACTATTAGTATGAACTTCTATACCACTAATATTAAGTTCAGGTGATGATAAAATTACTGTAGAATTAGGAGTAGCATTACCTGTAACATTAAATAATCCAGTTCCATTAACAGAACCTTCAAAAGGTTTTATTGGTAAATTTTCATAAGGATTTAACAATGTTATCACAATAGATAATAAACAGATAATAAGTATTATAACTACTGCAGTTTTCATTTTGTTAAACTTTTTATTCCCATTTTCATCCACATTATAAAAAAGTGAATTTAAAAAATCAGTTAAACTCATAGTTTTCCTCTTAAATAAATAACATTAATTATTTATTAAAAATATGATATTTAATATTTTCTAGTAAATCCCAAATATTTTTTTTAAATAAAAATAATTAGAAAAAAATTATAAATCTAAGATTACTCTTACTTTAAATAAATCATCTTCGATTACATCCATTAGATGGAATGTAACCGCTTTAACTTCAGAACGTCTTTCATGTTTATCCCAATCAATATGTTCCCCCCATATTGTCCCATTCAATTCATAACTAATTTCATCATCTTTAAAACTTTTTTTTATCATAAGATCAAATTTAGAAAAAAATAGAAATTCAGTTTCTTCTAAAAATAATAATTCCTCTAAGTAATCATATAATAGAGAAACTTTATCTTCAGATTGAATTGTAATTTTTTTATTAATTATTTGATTGACTTTTTTAGTGTCGGTCATTACTTCAAACATTGCTAGTGATGCATTTTGGTATGCTTCATTAATTGTCCTACCAAATGCCCAAAAACCAACATCTGCAGTAACATCAAAAAATTCATATTGTTTTTGTAAATCTTTAGAAGGTTTCAAATTATCAAATCCTTATTTTCCACTTTTAAATTAAAAAATAAAATTAACAATATATTAGTTTTCAAATGCTCTTACTCTTTTTTTATATATCTAATTTTATATCATTTATAATATGGAGTGATTAAAAATGACAAACAAAAATACAAAATATTATAGAAAAGATTTAAGAAAACAAAGCAATTTTCATGACTATTTTTTCTTCAATGGATATAATTTAAATTCATGCATATCTATATTGTTAATAATAACCTTATTATTATTCTGTGTAATGGCAGTTTCCGCTACTCCAAATCCAAACGTTATATTTGGAATTTAAAATAAATAATATATAAAATAAAAATAATTTTAAGAAAAATTTATGTCTGTACAATTTAAATCATCAGGATCAAAACGAAGAAAAATTTGTCTTGAATTTCCTCTAATTCCTTTTCCAGTTAATTTTGTGTCTACTAATCTTAAAAATTCTAATTTTTCTAAAATTCTGTTAAAACTAGCATAACTTGATTTAGTTTGCTCTTTAAATTTTTCTGAAACTTTAGTCACAGTTAAAATTTCATCTTTATTAATAGATTCATCTTCTTTTACAATTAATTTTAACAAAGCAAATTCTTTATCATTTAAAGATTTTAAAGTTTCAAGTAAATTGTAGGATACATGCTTGGATAATGCTTTGTCTAAATGTTTTTGTGTTATTTTTTTAGATGCTTCAGACTCAGCAATATTTCCACAAACTCTAAGAATATCTATACCTTCTCTCAAATCACCAGTTTCAAAAGTATAATCAGATATTTGCCTTACCAAATCATCTGAAATAACATTAGGATAAAAACCCATTTTAACTCGATCAGATAATATACTGAGTATTTGAGAATGAGAATAAGGTTCAAATGTTATATCTTGTGGGATGAAAACTGTTTTAACATTTTTATCTAAGGCAAATCTAAATTCAAGCTCAGATAAAATTACAAAAATCCCAGTATGAACTGTTGGAAACTCTTCATAAGCTCTTAATATATCATAAAATACTTTATTTGCATTTTTATTCTGAAAAATAAAATTAGCATCATCAAAAGCGACGATTAAAGATGTATCATTATCTGTTAAATTTTTCATTACCTTTTGATATATTGTAGCAAAGGGCACTCCTGTTTCTGGAGGTTTATGTCCAAATAATTTTTCATGAATTTGAGAAAAAATACCAAAACGAGTAGTATTAAGTTGACAATTAATATAACAACATTTAATTTTATCTGATGTATTTTCAATTAAGTCGAAAACTTTTTTTACAGCGGTTGTTTTACCCGTAGCACATGGCCCTAAAATTACTGCATTACTTGGCATCCCACCTTTCAAAGCAGGTCTTAAAGCATAAGCCATTGCTTCCATCTGATTATCCCTAAAATTATAATTTTCAGGCATATACTCTGGATTGAATGCACTAATATTTTTAAATAAAGTTTCATCAAACATTAAAATATCTTGAATTGCCATATTATTAATTTATTTTGTCATAATATATAAATAATTTATCCCACAATTAAGGGGAAATTAAATTAATTAATTCAACATCCTCATTTTTTTCTATCCATTCAGTTAATTTTTCTGCATATTTCAATTTTTTTTGTTTAACTTCATCTGCTACTTCTAAATCATCTTTAATATTAGGTCTTGAATATTTTGTAACAATGTTTCCAAAGTCCATACCGGCTAATAAAATTTTTTTCGCACCTAACTCAACTGCTAAAAAAATTGCTCTGTCTCCATCAGTAAAACCCCCAAAATTATATAAATTTCTCTCAGGGATTGATTGAGTTGTTCCAAAAACATTTTTTAAAGTATTTGTATAAGTTATAATTTTATCTTCATTATCCCCATGGGCATGCACCGCAAATATTGCACCTTGAGCATTAGCAATTAATAAATCAGATATTTTCCCATCTAAATCCGTTACTATTATATCAGGTATTATATCTTCTTCTAAAAGAGCAGTTGTTGCACCATCAGCAGAGATTAAAATATAATCATTTAAATTATAATCTTTTTTAATTTGGGAAATATTAGATTTTAAAGAGGGGCCTGCACCAAAAACAATGAAATTTTTACTTAAAGTTTTTTTAGTTACATAATCGTACAAATCATCAATATCAAAACAACCTTTTTTATCTAATATATCATTTAAAACATCAGCTGTTTTTTCATCTCCTTCTCTTGAAAAACCAAAATCATTTAAAATATTATTATACCAAATTTCCCATTCATTTATATCCATATCATTATCCTCCTTAAATATTTTTCACCATTTTTTTAAACTGTTAATACTGCCAGTCATGTCAAATCTTAATGGTGATAAACTTACACATTTTTTATTTAATAAAGCATAACCATCTGTTCCTTTATCATAATTTTTAACCATTTTAGGAGATAACAAATAATAATCCTCATTATTTTCATTACGTTTATTAATAATTTCAGTGTCAAACATTTTATCAGCTAAAGAAGTAATCATTATTTTATCTGAAGAAGGATATGAAGGAATATTAAGATTTAATAAATCTACATTTTTAGGTAATCCCTTAATTAAGATTTTTTTTACTACTTTATGTAAAATTTTAGAAGCAAAACTAAAATCCGGCTCTTTTATAAATTTTAATTGATTATCTTCAAATTTAACATCCCTATGATCTATAGATAAAGAAACTGCTAAAGATGGAATACCCGAATTAACTGCTTCTAATGAAGCCCCAATAGTTCCAGATTTAGTAATTTCACTTTTACAAATATTACGACCCAAATTAATTCCCGCAATTACAATATCTGGTTTTATTTCCATGATTTCATGAATACCTAAACTTACCGAATCCGAAGGAGTTCCAGAAACACCAAATGCAACACTACCATCATTTAAAGTGGTTTTATTAATTTTTAAAGGTTTCATAACTGTTAAACTTCTACCTAAACCACTATGTTCATCATCAGGAGCTACAACTGTAATATTCCCTAAATCTTCAAGTGATTTTTTAGCTGCTAAAATGCCCGGAGCATTAACCCCATCATCATTACTTATTAAGATATTCACCATAATGAATCACCACAAATAGATTTAATTGAATAAATTTTTCTTTAAACTATTATTTATTTATACCTAAAATATATTAACTGAACAATCCCTAATTAAAAGTTCCAAAAAAATTATTTAATACAAAATCTTTTTAAAAGATAAAAAAAAGAAAGTAATATAAGCTTGAATTTTTTTATTTATAACATTTAATTTAATATTCCAAAAAATTAAGATAACAAGCTAAAAATTATCCTTATAATAATGGAGGAACTTGAAAAATGGATGATATATTAATGATGCTTCCAGGTCCAACAAACGTAGCTCCTAGAGTATTAAGAGCTATGTCTCAAACTGTTGTTAACCATAGAGGAGCTAAATTTGGTGAAATATACACAGAAACTACTGAAATGATGTCCCAAATGTTTAAAACAGAAAATCAATCATATTTACTTACTGGCTCTGGAACATCTGCTATGGAAGCTGCTATAGCTAATACAGTTAACCCTAAAGAAAAAATTATAAATGCCACAGGTGGAAAATTTGGAGATCGTTTAAAAGATATTACTACAATTCATGGTATTAATTCCGTGGAAATTCCCGTTGAATGGGGAGATGTATTAGATCCTAAAATTCTTACAGAAACATTAGATGCTAATGAAGATACAAAAGCTGTAACTGTTATTCACAACGAAACATCTACTGGTGTGCATAATCCACTTAAAGAAATTGGAAAAGTAATGAAAAACTATGATGCATTATTAATCGTAGATACTGTCTCTTCACTCGGAGGAGATTATGTAGATGTTGATAAATATGGAATTGATGTTTGTTTTACTGGTTCCCAAAAATGTTTAGCTGCACCTCCTGGCTTAGCAGCAATCACTTTAAATGATGAAGCATGGAAAGCAACTGAAAATGTGGATTCACATACTTATTATTTAAATATGCCAAAATATAAAGCTAAAGGAAACAGTGTACCTCCACAAACCCCATATACTCCTGGTGTTAATTCAATTTATGGTTTATTAGAAGCTTTAAAAATGATTGAAGAAGAAGGTTTAGATAATTCTATAGAAAGACATATAAAAGCAGCAGCCGCATCAAGAAAAGCTGCAAAAGCTTTAGGACTTGAATTATTCCCAAAAAGTGAAAAAATTGCTAGTAATACTGTTACTGCACTTAAAATGCCAGAAGGAATTACAGATAGTGATTTAAGAAACACCATAAGAGATAAATATCGTGTTGAAATTGCTGGTGGTCAAGATCATCTTAAAAACCATGTATTCAGAATTGGACATTTAGGTACTATTTCTTATAAAGAATTAGCTATAACTTACACTGCATTAGGTATGACCTTAAAAGATTTAGGTTTAGATGTAGATACTGGTGCAGGTGCTTCAGCAATAGCTGAATTTTACTCAGAATAAAATTTTTATAAATTTTATTCTATTTTAAATTTTTTTAATTTAATAAATCTATTTTTTTATCATATTAACAACTAAATAAAAATATTAATAACTCTTTTTATATTAATTCAAATTTTTACTGTAATTAAATTGATTTTTTTAAAAAAAAGTAAAATATTTAATTATAATAATAGAATAAATAAATATATACTAAAAAATTCAATAACATGTAAATTTTTTAAAAAAAGTAGTTGATTAAAAATGACAGATGAAAATAATATTAAAACAACCGCAGAAGAATTAAAAAAGCTTTTAGATTCCCAAAATCTTATAGGAAAATATATTGAAACAGAAGATAAATTATTAATTCCTATTATGAAAATGGGATTCAGTGTAGGCGCTGGAGAAAAATTTGGGCAAGAAGCCGGAGGGAATGCCTCAGGTGCTATTGCAGGAGTTGAACCTGTTTCTATGGTAGTTATTACTAAAGGCGTAGAAGGGATCGAAGGAATAAGAGTTCTTGATTTAAGTAAAGGTACATCAATTAATAAAGCTATAACAGATTTAGGATTAGTTATAAGTGATGTAATCAAAGATTTAACTAATAAAGATAAAACTAAAGTAGTTGATATCAAAGATGCAAACACAGATGAAAAAAATCTTAATGAAGAAAAAAAAGAATCTATTAAAGTTAATTTAGATAATCAGAATTAGAATAATTCTTAAATTTTATATAAAAATAGTTAAAGGCTGATATTTTGATAATACTAACAATAATTCTAATCATATTAGCCATAATCTTAATAATAATTTTTTCCTTACTATTTATTAATTTACATATCCAGATAAATTATAAAGTTAAAAACACAGAAATTAATGCTATAATAAGTATAAAAATTCTTAAATTAAAAATTTTTAATAAAAGATTTAATAATAAACAAACCCAAAATGAATTATCTACATCAGAAGAACCAGAAAAAAATAAAACAAAAACTCCTTTAAAAGATAAAATTAATGAAATAAAACCTTTAATTCCATTAATTAAAAATTCTAAAAAAATTTTAATAAATTTTTTAAAAATTATTAGACAATCCATTAAGTTAAATAAATTTGAAACACATACTAGTTTAGGTTTATATGACTATGTAGACACTGTAAAAATAGTAGGTTTTTTATCAATGCTAAATATTTTACCAAATTTATCAAAAAAAGTTTCTATTACCACAGAAGCACTATTCGGAGAAGAAATAATAAAAAGTAATGGTAAAATTTCATTCAAAATTAGATTGTTTAAACCATTTTTAGGTTTATTAAAATTAATAAGTGATAAAAATATTAGAGAAATTATCAAGAAAATTTATCAAATCAAAAAAGAAAATGACGGAGCAAAAACATGAATTTTGATGATTTAATCCAACATCAAAATGAACGATTTTTTGGTAAAAAAAGAACAAATAATCATATTGAAATTTATCCTTATTTTGAAATTGATTTTACAAGTTTTAATAATAAAATAAATACTGGAAATTTACAAATAATAGCTGTAATATTAATTTATAAAAATTCTAAAAGTTTAGAAAAAGAATTTTATCTACAATTTTTTAAAAAAGAATATGAAAAATATTATAATGAAATAATTCAAAAATTTGTAAAAGATATATTAAAAAACTGATTAATCATACACTGGAAGAGGAATATTTTCTTCACGAACTATGATCTCCACTACAAAAGGTTCATTAGAATCCATAACTTTACTAATAGCATTATTTAATTCTTCTTTTGTATGGACTTTTAAAGTATTTATCCCATAACCTTTAGCTATTTGAGTGAAATTTGGATTTTTTAAATTTATTTGGTAAGAATCCATTCCATAAAGTTCTTCCCATTGCCGAATAATTCCTAATTGTGAATTATTCATAATAAAAATTCCTATATTTAAATTATTTTCTTTTATTGTGGCTAATTCTTGAATATTCATTTGGAAGTCACCGTCACCGTTAATTGCTAAAACTTTTTCTGAAGGGTTAGCTAAAGCAACTCCAATTGAAGCTGGCACACTATAGCCCATTGGGCCAAATCCTCCTGAAAATATAAATTTACCAGGATTAGAAGCTTTTGTTAATAAAAGAGTCCAGGTTGTGTGTGTTCCTGCATCACTTACTATAATACTATCTTTTCGATTAGTTAATATTTTATAAATTGCATATGGTGTTCTTAAAGGTGTTGAATCATCTTCAGTACCTTCAACAATAGTTTTTACTTGATTACTATAAATTTTTCTTAACCATTTAGAATCTTTTTGAAAATCATCAATTAATAAATCATTGAGAACTTTTTTAACATCCCCATATAAACATATATCACCTTTAAGTTTAGTTTTATTAATATTAATATCAATGATTTTAGATTTGAATTCTTTAAAGTCTTTAACTCTAGCTAAAGTTCTGTCTGATAATTTAGCCCCTAAAACAAGTATCAAATCAGAATTTTCAAATGCATAATTTGCTAAATGTGTGCCTCTAATTCCAACTATCCCTAAGTTTAATTTTTCAAATTCACTAATAATTCCTTTTGAATGATAAGTAGTGACAATTGGTATATTATTTTTATTTACAAAATCTTTTAATTCATTAGTAGCATTTCCCCAGAATATCCCATTTCCTGCAAGTATTAAAGGTTTTTTACTCTCTTTTAATTTATCAACAATTTGAGACATTGCAGAGTATCTATAATTTTGTACTAAATTAACTTCCCTATCGATAATATTTCCAATATTTTCATCCATTAATACATTTTTTGCTAAATTAATGTGAACAGGTCCTCTAGGTTCATTTTTAAGAATGTTTAATGCTTCTTTTAAATTAATTATTGCATTTTTTCCATTAGAAGGATAAAAACTTCTAATAGTTATATTTTTAAAGATTTCGTTTATTTTCATTGATTGAAAGTTATCTTTACCTTGATTAGAATAAATATTGTCACCTGTAATTACTAACATAGGGACAGAATCTTTAAATGCAGTAGTAACACCCATCACTAAATTCATAGCTCCAGGACCTGCTGTTGACATACAAACTCCAAATTTTCCTGAAGATCTAGCGTATCCATCTGCAGCATGTGCTGCACCTTGTTCATGTCGAGTTAAAATATGTTCTATTAAAGAATCTTTTAATGCTGCATACATTGAAATAATTTGTTCACCAGGATGACCAAATATGTATTTTACATTATTATTTTCTAAAATTTTAACTAAGGCTTCAGCAGTGTTCATTATCTTTATCTCCAAAATTAATTATTTTTCTTGGTAAAAACCATTATATTCTCCAGACCCTTTTACTGGAAATATTACAGCTTGTGCTATTCTATCTCCCTTTTTTAGTTTATATTCAAAATCTCCGTGATTAACTATTAAGAATGTTAATGTTCCATAAAATCCAGGATCACCTACTGCAGTCTGTACAGATACAAATGATCTTAATAAGGTAGATCTTGGTAAATATAACATTGAATATCCTTTAGGTATTTTAATTTTTTTATCAATTGTGGCTAAATAAGCAGTGTGAGGTTTCAGTGTGTAAATTGGACCTTTTAATGATTGTATTTTAGGTATATTTTTTTCATTATCAATTAATGAACCTTCTGATTTTTGAATTAATATTTCATCAAGAGCAAGGTCTATACCTGAAGGTTGTATTGAATCTGAAAATTCCGGAAATAATTTTATAAGTTCTTCTTCTCCCATCATAAATAATCACATATATTTTAAATTAAATTATATAGTTAATAAAAATTTCAATTATTAAAATAATTCATGTATATTACATGATAGATTTCAAGGAAGTTATGAAAAATATCATGAAAATTTTAATTAATTATTATAATTATATGATTTAAAAGGTTTAAAAATTTATACATTTTTATCTAATATTTAGTTTTAGAAAACTATATTTAATAATTTAAATTAATTAAAAATTAAAATTATTATTAAGAAAAAAGAATAAAATATATTAATTTTAAAAAAATAGAAAAAATAAAATTATAAAATAAAAATGAAAAATTTTTAATTATTTTCATTAGTTAAATTATAAACCAGTACACCAGTACCGTTAGAAGTAATATTTATATCGTTACATTGAGGTTGTAACTCTTTAAGTAATGTTTGACCATCAGATGGACTCATAAAGTGAGGAAGATAATTAATAATATCTATTGGATACATTGTAACTTCTGCAGTATTATTTACTAATTGGATATTAACAAAATATGCTCTATGAGTATTTGAGTTACTTTGATCAAATATAAAGTTACCTAAATTATAAAATATAGGTTTATCTTTATAAATTTCTACTCCTTGAGTTACATGTGTATGTGATCCTAAAACAATATCTGCACCATTATCAATACATTGATGAGAAATATTTACTTGTTCTTCATTTGGTGTTCTGCTATACTCATTTCCGTAGTGCATAAAAATAATTACATAATCTGAACCATTTTCTTTAGCTGATTTTATTTCTTGGGCAGCTAATGTTTCATTATATGCTGAGTAACCTGAAGAATTATTTGTAGCTTTTGGCATAACCTCTTGACTGTATTCCTTAAAATTATCAGAATCCATATAATTAAGAATGGTTATTGTTCTCCCATTTGTATGAATAGTTGCAGGAGCTGAAGCATTTGCTAAATTGTTTCCTGCACCTATATGAGTAATATTTGCTTGATTTAGAGTATTGATAGTATCATTCATTCCAGCAATCCCATAATCAAAAGCATGATTATTAGCTAAAGCACAGACCGTGTTATTTGAACCTTTAACAAGTGGAACATATTCAGGACTACATTTTAAAGGAACATCACCCTTAACAGCTGATCCAGAGTTAGTGGCGGGATTTTCAAAATTAACTAATAAAATATTAGAGGAGTTAATTACTGATGAAACAAAACGATAAGGACTTTCACCTGAACTTAAAACACTTGGCATTTTACGACCAAATAGGACATCTCCAGTTACAGTAATAGAAACATCACCCCCAGGTTGTAAAGAATTTTCTCCTAAAATTACATTACTTGGCAAATAAGAAAAAACAAACGCAACCCCTGAAACTATTATTAAGATAATTATTAATGTTGCAAAAAAATATTTTTTATTCATTTAAACCCCTTATTAAATTTAATTTTTATGATTCCGCAAATAATTGATTTAACATCCAATCTGCATCATATTCAATAATATCATCATAACCTTGACCCATACCTAAAAACATGATAGGTTTCTTAATAACATATCCAATGGATAGTGAAGCCCCACCTTTAGCATCCGCATCAGCTTTAGTTAATATTACACCATCAATATCTATTGCATCATTAAATTTAGTTGCTTGTTCTGTAGCATCATTACCTGTTAATGCATCACCTACAAATATAACTAAATCAGGTTTTGCAACTCTTTTAATTTTTTTCATTTCATCCATAAGATTGGTGTTTGTTTGCATTCTACCTGCAGTGTCAATTAGCACTAATTCTTTATTATGTGCTTTTGCATGAGCAACTGCATCAAATGCTACTGCTGCAGGATCTGAACCTTTTTCATGTTTAATAATTTTAACTCCTACATTATTTGCATGATAAGTAACTTGTTCTATTGCCCCTGCACGAAATGTATCTGAAGCAGCAATTACTGGAGTATATCCTTTTTTAAGGTAATAACTAGATAATTTTCCTATAGTGGTTGTTTTACCAGTCCCATTTATACCTACAAACATAACAACTAAAGGTTCACCTTCTTTCTTCTTCATTTCAATCATTTCTGTAAAAGATTTTCCTTTAATATCAATTATTTTTGATACAGCATTTTTAAGAGCATCATAAGTATATTCTTCTATATCACTGCTTCTTTTAATTTTTTGACCAACTAAATCATCTTTTACAGAATCAACTACAGTACTGGCAACATCCATTGCAACATCCCCTTCTAGTAATGACATTTCTAGTTCGAAGAGAATATCTTCAACATCATTTTCAGATAAAGTTTTTTCTTTAATAAATGAAAAAAATCCACCCTTCCCTTTTCTAGAATCTTCATTAGTTTCAGGTTCTTTATCCTTAGAACCACGTCTAAAAGAAGA
>NZ_DAZC01000031.1:46862-47032 GCF_002508845.1 Methanobrevibacter sp. UBA417 | reverse complement strand
AAAAATCCAGATTTCTCATTATCCCCAGAATCAACAACTTCAACATCATCAGAATCAGAACCATCAGATAAAGATTCAAAACCATCATCAACACTAGAACTCACTTCATCAGACACATCATCTTTATCCTCAGAATCAACATCCTCTTTAGAACCACGTCTAAAAGAAGA
>NZ_DAZC01000031.1:46141-46670 GCF_002508845.1 Methanobrevibacter sp. UBA417 | reverse complement strand
AAAAATCCAGATTTCTCATTATCTTTACTTTGAGATGATAAGTCTGAACAATCATCATCATTTTCGCTTATAATGTCTTCATTGTCTGATTCATTTTTGTTTTTAGAATCTCGTTTAAAAGAAGAAAAAAATCCAGATTTCTCATTATCTTCTAAGTCAGAATCTTCAACATCCTGAGAATCAGAACCATCAGACACACCATCAACATCAGATAAAGATTCAAAACCATCATCAACACTAGAACTCACTTCATCAGACACATCTGTTATTATGTCTTCAGTTTCTTTAGATTCAATATTATCTTCTTCTTCAGCTTCATTTTCAAGTTTTTTAGTTAATTTCCCACTTGTTTCTGAAAATTTCTTTCTTAATGATTCAAACAAGTTATTACCTTCCTTTTTATAATATAATTATCTTAAAAATCATTTATTAATTAAATTTTATGTTTTTTAAATTTAATAAACTTAATTAAAAAAAAGTTAAAAAAATGCCTAAAATTTATTTAGGTAAAAATAGTAAAAATAGTAAA
>NZ_DAZC01000031.1:37711-46035 GCF_002508845.1 Methanobrevibacter sp. UBA417 | reverse complement strand
AAAATAGTAAAAATAGTAAAAATTATCAATAAAACATTTAATAAATAAAAAAAGTTAAAAGTATTAATGTTGTTTAGATTGTTGAACTTTCAACATTAATTGTTCAGCTTGTGGAGAAAGTTGAGAAACAACATCAGAAATTTGTTGAAGATTATTATATAAATTAGCAAGATTATCTTCTAATTGCTTTTTTTGTGATTCTGCCGTATTTTTAGCTTCTTCATAATTTTTTACAACAGCAACTCCTGCACCAATACTCATAACAATTTTACCATCGTTTTTAATATCAGCATTCATAAAAGAACCAGCACCAACAGGTACTAAAGCTTCTACAGTTTTCTTTTCTTTCATATCATCAATAGTAGATTCTAAAGTATTAACTTCAGCAATTGTTTGTTGAACATTAGCAACTTCTTGTTGTAATAATTCAGATTGTTCTTTATACATATTGATTTCATTTACAATTTGTTCTAATTTTTGCTGATCTTCCATTAAAAACACCTTTTATCAATTATAATATAGCTTTTAAAACAGGATCTACTACTTCATCAGCACTAATTTCAGTAATATCTTCTATTTTAACTTGTTTTCTGTTTAAACTATGTTTACTTCCAAAAATGGAATAAATTTTTTCATAAATATCTTCTTCTTTGAAAGCCTTTATTTCTTTAGTAAATTTTTGGACTTCTTCACCAAGAACAAATTTACCTTTAATTCTATATATTTTTGTTTGCATTAATAATCCCTCATAAAATGAATACTATTTAATTCATTATCTATTTAATTTGAATATAAAAATTTTTAGTCATCTAAAAATCCTAAAGCTTCTTCTAATCTAGCCATTTCTGGACCAGTAGTTTTTTCACCAACTATTACTCCTTTAGAATTAGCTATTGAACAAGCTCCAACAAGTGTAATACCTCTTCCAACAGTTCCAATATCCCCTTGAACTTTGAAAATATCTTCAACAAAGTTAATTTCAGCAGGAGTGGAATCTCTATATAAAAGGAAACCTTTATTAGTAACAGTCATTAAAGAACCAATGATATCTAAACCACCTACTGATGTTTGTTCAACTGTGACATTTAAAACATCCTCAATTGTTTTAACTGAATTTTCAGATATGAAAGGACTAACGATAGCTGCAGTATCATTAACAGCAATAATATTACCTACTGCAGTATATTTATCTTCAAGTCGAGAAACATTTAAACCTAAAGATTTTAATTTATTAATCTCTCTATCATCAGTATAATAGGATACTAAAAAACCATTAGAATTACCTGCAGTTAAAGCTCCTGCTAAATTACTACCTGCAATAGAGCTTTTAATAACTTCAACATCTAAAGTTTCTTTTATAATATCTCCCATATCATCAGGGAGGTTTAAAGGAACAATGGCGAAGTCTTCATTAACTGAAATATAAACTCCTAAATTTGGATTTCCAGTAAGATCTATTCTTTTAAGCATAATGCCCCTTTCCTTTTAATTAATTTAAATTTTTTTATTACGATGATTATAAATAGTTCAATTATTCTTCTAAAGTAACTTCTACTACTCCGTCATCATCATCTTTAACTGCTTTGACTTTTATTTTAGAAGGAATTTTTTGAATTCCTCTTTCCCAAACTTTTTCATTTATAGAAGAATCTAAAATAATGTCTTCAGATTTCATGTGTTTTTCTAAAAAAGATCTAATAACTCTCATAGCTTTTGCAGCTCTAATAGTTCTAGGTGCTTTTTTAACATCTCTAAGTGGTATTGTATATACTCTTTCCATATTAATTAACCCCTATACTTTTAAATTATTTCTTCTCCAATGTCTTGGTTTAGGTCTGTATCTTAATTTACGTTGGGTTTTTGCATAAGCCCAAATTGGGATTCTTCTGTTTTGTTTATTAGCCTTAGCCATTCTAAGCTTTTTAGCTAATGGTTTATTTCTACTCATTTTTCCACCACAATTTTTAGTTAATAATAATATTTAATTTAATGAATTAAATTTTTTGTTTAAAGCCACAAACATTTGTTTGATAATGTTCAGGGAAAATTTGACTTGAATTTCCACCTTTTTCATCTATTAATAAACGAATTTCAACTTCATAATCTGAACTATTTTCCTTATTGCTTTTTTCATAAGATAATTCAAAAAGTTTTGAAACCAATGAATTTATCATTTTATAACCAAAACTATCTAAATTCACATATTGGATATTATGTCTATCTTCTAAACTTTTAATTTGATCTTTATTTATTTTAGGAGTCCTATCATCTCGTCTAGTACCATCAGCAATGATTTCATATTTACTTGAAATAGCCTCTAAAACTTCTTCATGAAGGTACTTAATACCATTATTCGGAAATCCATCATTCATGATAATTTTAACGGCTTCTTCCAAAATACTTTGATCCATATGAAAAACAACATGATTAAAATTTAATGATTTAGCAGACATAGAAGCAGGAATATAAGAATCAAATACTCCAAAATTCACAGTTACTAAATCAACATCATAACCCAAACGTGAAAGTATGACAGCCATCAATGAACTATCTTTCCCTCCACTATAAAGAACACAAGCTTTCATATTAAAACAATCTATTTTCTAGTAATATGAATTTGTCTTTTTTGTCCAGATATTTGACTAAGTAGTACTTTTAGTTGTTCATCAGTAACTTTACCTCTTAAACTACCTGATTGAGCAGATTGAATTAATTGAATTTCAATTTGATTAACTAAATCCGGCTTAGCTAATTTAAGATTGGTCAACCGACTTCGAGCTTCTGGAGTTAAAATCTGCATTAAAATTTGCTTCTTTTCTTTTTCCATTTCTTGTTGCATTTGTTGTTGTTGCATTTGTTGTTGCATAGCTTGTTGTTGATTACCTGCTTGTTGTTGTAATTCAGCCATACGTTTACGACGCAATTCATCAAGTTCGCTCATATAACAGTCTCCATAAAATTTAGCTAATAATTAGCTTATTATAAAATTTAATATTAAATTAATTTTTTTAAAATAATAAATTATAAAATTTTTAGTATTTTTCAAGCTCAGGGATATCTTTGATTAATTCATTAGAAGCTTTATCTAAGAAAGATTTACCTTCAGGAGTAACAATTCTTCCAGCATCAATTTTTTGAACAAATCCAGCATCTTCTAATTGGTGAAGAGCACCTCTGACAATAGCTCCACTACCTTGTCTGAATTTTTCAGGATTAACTCCTCTATCTTTTTTCCCACCATAAAATGTTCTTAAGCTTTTAACTCCAACTGGGCCATCGATATATACTCTTCTTAATAAAGAAGCAGATCTTATAAACCACCAGTCTCTATTTTCTGGCTTTCTTTCTTTGTGAACACCAGTTTTAACAAGGTTAGACCATTTAGGTGCACTAACGTTATCATTCTTTTTAAGTTCTTCTGCAACATGATTAATTAATACATCTGCAGGAACATCATATACAGTACTCATATATTTATTCTCCACGTTTTTTAATTTTTTAAGTCATAAAATCTTAATAATTTAAATTTAAGACTGGTGTCTGTAACTCTAAATTTAAATAAAATTTAAGATCTTTTATAAATAACAGCAACATTTCCTCTAATGTCAATAAGTTTTGATTTTGTTTGACTTACAATGTCACTAATATAATCATCTTTATTGATTGCTATTCCTTTAGCAAATCGTAATTTAACAATTTTATTGGCTTTTAATTGACGTTTAATCTCTTCGATAACGTTATCATTAATTCCAGATTTACCAATGTTTATTGTCATAGCGGAAAGGCTTTTATTCATTATCTCTTTTTTTGTAAGAGTCAATTTTAGCTCTCCTTTTAAGTTTTTTTTCCTTAATATAAGGAATTTTCATGATATGGCCACATTCACCACATATTATATTAACTTCTCCATTAATTAGCCGGATGGTAGAATTGTGACCCGGAAATAGGAACTTATAACAATTTTTACAATATCGTCGGTTCCATTTAAGAGGAATTTTTACATTGTATTTAGTAGATATTTTTCTAGCTAATTCAACGTACCTATGAGATCTTTCAGGATACTCAATAAATTCTTTTTCAGCTAATGAAAAAAGAATATCCATACGTTCTTTAGCTATATTTAACATCCAATTAGGTCTTTTTCCTCTTTTCAATTTATACTCTCCCCATAATTTGGTTATGAAAAATTTCTATAATAGAATTAGCTATTTAAATAATGTATTAAAAAGATAAAACAATTTAAAACAAAATCATGAAAGTTAATCTGAACCATAGAATACAAGAAGAATATTAAACAACATTATGTTTTTCTTATTTAAAAAGGCTTTCTATTAAATAAATTTTTTATAAAAACAAAATTGTAAAATAATCCCTTAATTTAAAAAAATTGATTTAAAAATAGAATAACAATTAATTATCCAAAAACCAATCCATAAAATCTATATTACCTACAGGATAAGATGCATCATTCAATATTATCTCTTTAACTATACTTGTTACATCATCAACAGATTTATTTGTAGTATCAACTTCATTAACCAAATTTCCATGAATATCATAAGCTTCAGCAGAACATACAGATAAAGCTTCAGCTTCTAAATTCTCATTAATTTTAGATTTTGAATAATTTCTAGATTTAAGCCTTTTTTCAAGAATTCTCGGATTTAACCTTAATACAATACATTTATCGCAATTACTGCAAAGATGAGAAAGATGACCTTCAACAATAACCAACTTTGAAATAGGTTTATCCAAATCGGAATTAAAAAATAATTTTATATCATGATTTAATTTTTCATCTAAAGAATCAACATCAATTACTTTATAACCTTTCTTAGAATCTTCACCTAAAACTAAATCATTTTCAAAAGCAAAATCATTAATCTTAATTAATTTTGTATTAAAAATTTTTTTAAAATAATCAAACAAATTAGAAGCTACTGAAGTTTTACCCACACATGGGGTGCCTGTTATAAAAATTATTTTATTTCCATTTATCATAATAAAAAAATCCATGAAAAATTATTTCTTTAAAATAACTCTAAGAACATCCTCATCATCTAAAACATGATCAGGCCCAACTTTTTGACCAGGAAATTTAACTGAAGTTCCCCAAATCTTAGCATATCTAAAATTCTTAACAAATTCTCGATGTAACTTTCCACAGGCATCAATAACAGTTGACCCTTTTTTAATAATTAATGAATCTACCATATCAGCTTTTCTACCTTGAGGTTTAAGATAAACTCTAATAAGATTTAATTTTTCAAATATTATTTCACGTAAGTTATCTATGTTCATGTCTTTATCTGCAGAAATAGGTATAAAATCAGGAATTGTTTTTTTAATTTCAGTTAAGTGATTTTTATCAACTAAATCGACTTTATTCAAAAGAGTAACCATTGGAATATAAGTCCTATTAATTTCTAAAGCATCAATAAATTGATCTATTGTAACATCATCACGAATTAAAACTGAAGCATTATGAATTCCATACTCATTAAGAATTGATCTAATTGTTTTTTCATCTAAATAAGTTAATTCAACAGTTGAAGAAAGTTGAACTCCACCTAATCTTCTTTTATGAACTGTAACATCTGGTTTTTTCTCATTAGGTCTTATACCAATGTTTCTAAGTTCTCGAATAATTACTTCTAAATGTTGAGGGTTGAAAACATCTAACACTACAATTATTAAATCAGCAGTTCTAGCAACTGAAAGAATTTCTCTACCTCTACCTTTACCACTTGAAGCACCAGTAATTATTCCAGGAATATCAAAAATTTGAATTTTAGCATTATTGTATTCCATAACTCCAGGAATAATATCTAAGGTAGTAAATTGATAAGCTCCTACTTTACTTTCAGCATTGGTTAATTCATTTAATAGAGTAGATTTACCTACTGATGGAAAACCTACTAATACAGCAGTAGCATCCCCACTTTTTTTAATACTAAATCCTTGACCTTTACTTCCAGAACTTTTTCTTTGAATAGATTCTTCTTTTAATTTAGAAATCTTAGCTTTTAATTTACCTATATGGTGAGAGGTAGCTTTATTATAAGGAGTTTTTTGAATTTCTTCTTCAATCTCCTTTATTTTATCATCAATATCCATTTACTCACCAAGTTATTTTTAATTATAAAAAATTTTAAAAAAATAGTATCGCATAAACTATTATAATATAATTTTGTTTTTCATAGTTTATAAAATTTGTTTAAAGAATATATTAAAAAAAATTGTACTTAAAAAAAAATAAGAAAATAAATAGTTTAAATGAAGTTTATTAAAACTTCATTTTTATATTTATATTAAAAAATAATTAAAAATATTAAATTTTAATTTTAACCCGTTGAATTAGTAAGATTGGTTGAACTAGTAGAACTAGCATTATTATTTACTTTCCATAATGAAATTCCACTATCCATATGTATTAATTGGAATTGATCTTGACCATTACCACCTAATAAGAATAGTCTTGTGAACATAGAATCAACTAATTTATTATCGATTAATATAGCATTATACGTATTATTATTACCTAATACAAATAATGTATAATTTCCATCAGTTGCACCATGAATACTCTCATTTTTAGTAAGATAATTGTCTTCAATAACCATTAAATTACTTGCTTTCAATGGATTATAAGTTGTGTTATTTACTTCAACAGTGGTATTATTATTATCAAATACTGCTTGCACTTGACCTGTAGTGTTATTAGTACCATTAGCTCCTCTATTAATAACAGCATTAAATGAAATACCATTTTCATCTAATAAAGGAATAGTACCACTATGTCCAGGAGTGATATTTGCCGTAGTAGTAGATACCATATATTGTAAACTTGTACTATTTTGCTCTGCAAAATTCCAAGTACCAAAGTAAGTCCACCAACCAGCTTTTTGAAGCATATCTGAACTTGCTACAAATACAACATCTTTTGGATTATCTGGGTGTGAATATTGTAATACATTATCTGCTTGAGCTGAAGTTAATGAATAATTATTCATCATCATATTCTTAGCATCAGATTTAGGTAATGCTAATGTATGTAATAGTATATCAGTTGATTGAGAACTGTTATTACCATTATAACTATTTAAAGTTTCACCTGCTTTAGTACCAGTTGTGGCTAACATCTGCAGAATACCTTTTGATAAATCTAAATTAGATGTAGTCATAGCACGACCCATCCAGAAAGCTCTATCCCCAGATTGTACACCTCCATCTGATGCTGTTTGCTTATTAGCAGCTATTTCAAATAGGTAACCGTAATCCCACCAAGATTCTATTACCGCATCACTAGATATAGTATTATTTGCAGTTCCATTAATATATTGCATAGAATTCCACATAGGGTCACTAGCACCAGGTACAACTTGAGAAGCTGTTTGATAAGCTCCACAAACTGTTGGAGAAATTAAAGCTAGAGTAATTAATAAAACTGCTGCAGTTTTTTTAAGAGAAATATCTGATTCTTTAAAGAATTTTCCACCATAAACTGCGATAGCAGATACTATAACTAAAACAACAAATAATATAATTCCAGATAAGAAATTTACTTGTTCTACAACAGGGAAAGATACTAAAAAGGAACATATTAAACAGATTAAGAATAATCTTCTTTCATCCTCTACTTTAGCTTTTATATAATCCGCTGCATAACCTACGAATATTCCCACACAAAGACCTAAAGGTATCATTAATGTCATGATAAATCTAGTACCTTGAGTTACAGCTACAATACATGATATTGTCCAAACCATTAATACTGTAAAGTATAATAGGGTAAGACGTTTATCTTTATTGACATCATCAGAACCACCTAAAGAAGTTAAATCTTTAATAGCTAAGTTGAATCTATTATTTTCATCTTTTTTCTGAGCTGCAGATTTTCTTTTGCTTTTAGAAGGTTTTCCAGTATGTTTTTCAATAGATGTTGAAACTAATCGTAATTTCCATAATCTACTAGTATATAAGTAAAGGGTAGCTAATGCTGCAAATAATGCAACTATTCCACCAATACCATTAACTACGGATTGAGAGTTAGCTAAAAATGCTCCAGAAATACCTCCAGTTAAAAGAGTTGGAATTTGCATTTCTGCTACAGAAATAAATACATTAGGGAATCCTGAAACAGCAGTTCCTCCTCCAGCACTTTGCAAGGAAAGTAAACTTAATAAACCTGAAATAGTTGAACTTACTGAATCTATACCACTTATTAAAGTAACACCAATTATTCCAATAACCATGATAACTATAATTGAACATAACATTCTTTGATTAATAAACCATTGGAATTTACTATCATAGTTTTTAAC
>NZ_DAZC01000031.1:6776-37512 GCF_002508845.1 Methanobrevibacter sp. UBA417 | reverse complement strand
CCATGAAATGGAAAAGATTGCTACTGTAAGCACTGTTAAAATTGAATAGATTATTCTAAGTTTTGGATTATCGCTTCTTATACTTTCAATAAAGAACAGAAATATGAATAATGGTAATGTTACATTGAACATATCCGTATCAAAAAATCCTGCGAATGTATGTGAGAAGTAATTAGGGGCTAAAGTAACCATTATAGCTGCGGTAGCCGCACCATAATCATTCGTAACCCGTCTAACTATTGTATATGCAGGTATAGCTGCTAAACAAGAAACTATAGCACCTGCCCAAAATGCCACTTCTTTAAGTGACATAGAATGAAACATATTAGCAACATTATATAATCCCACAGTTACCCATGAAATCATTGGATCAAAAGTCGTATTCACCCCATCAGGTGAAGACCTGTGCATATCCACAGTAGTTCCATTAACTTGAGTATCACCAAAATATCCATGATCCAAATAATCTTGAGTCATACGTAAATTATAATATGAATCCATTTCACTAAAGTAAGGCAAACCATCAGAATCTTGATAAGTAGCTTTCATATCATCAGGGATGATAGAAATATCTGCTGCATGAGCCCTAAGTACAAAACAAAAGGCCATGATGATAATGATAATAGCCGCAGCTTTAGCAATTGTTTTTAATTTTTGCTTATCCATATAAAATCCTCATAAATTAAATAAAAGACAATGCAAATAAATTTTTTTATAACTAATAAATATAATTCTTTTTTAATGTTAAAAAAAAAATAATTATAACTTAAAAAAAATTTAATTTCACCATCTTAAATTTTTAATTAAATAAATTTAAATTATTAAATAATCATTTTTGATTAAATATTAAATTTATAATTAAAATTATTAAATCAAAATTTACACTAATTATATTAAATTAAATTTTTTTATAAAAAATGTAATGAAAAAAATTATTTCAAATTTAATAATAATTAACTATTCAATTTAAATATTTATATAACTTTCTAAAAAAAAGCAATTTTACCCTAAAAAAATATTGGGCAAAATTTTAAAATAAAAAAATAATAAAAAAATTATTTTTTAGATTTACTTTCCAAATCTTTTAATTCCTCTAAAGAACAGGTAAATCTACATTTAGGAAAACTTTTACAACCTACAAAATCCCCATACCTACCAGATCGTTTAACTAAATCTTTTCCACAATCAGGACAAACCCCAACAACTTTAACCACATGTCGTTTAGTATTATCTTTACCACAATTTGGATCTAAACAAGCATGTTGGCGAGGTTTACCAAAAGAAATAATAGGAAGACCACATTTTGGACATGTTTTCTTTAAAAAAGTAGCTCCTTTTGGAAGAGAATAAGTAATTTCACATTCAGGATAATTAGAACATCCTACAAAATGGCTTTTATTTCTAGGAGAGTACTTCATAACTAAATTTCCACCACAGGAACATTCACCAACAATCCTACTTTGTTGGTAAGCATCATAAAGTTTATCCCCAATATCGGCTTCATTTTTATTAATATCACCCAAAATAGCTTTAACTTCTTTTTCTGCATCATTAACAACTGCTTCTTGAGTAGTCTTATCATTACTGATACCTTCTAATCTTTTTTCAAAATCACGAGTTAAATCTTCACTAGTTAAATCTTCACAATATTCTTTTAATGTATCAATTAAATTTTCACCAAGCTGATTTACTTCAATTTTTTTACCACTAATATATTTCCTATCATAAAGTTTAGCGATAATATCCGCTCTTGTAGCCTTTGTTCCTAATTCCCTTTTTTCCAATTCTTTAATTAAAGAAGCTTCATTATATCTAGCTGGAGGTTTGGTTTCTTTTTGCTCAGAACATATTTTTTCTACTTTAATAATATCTCCTTTCTTAATATCTAAAAAATTTTCATTTTCTATTTTTTTAAAAGGGTAATGTGCTAACCATCCAAGATAAGAAACTCTTTTTCTTTTGAAGTTAAATTTTTCATTCGCTATTAATAAATCAGTTTTCACAGATTCTAATTTTGAATTTTCACAAAATACACTTATGAACCTATAAACAATTAATTCATAAATTTTTAGTTCATCTTTAGATAATTTATCAGGCAAAACGCCAGTTGGATGTATAGCAGGGTGAGCAGCATCCTTTTTTTTACCTTCATTAGGTTTTAATTCTGAAGGTAAATCTTGAATATGCTTCTTAAATTCTGCATTTTTGGATAATTGCATGAATATTTTTTTGTATTCTAAACTTTTTGGAAGTTTTTGAGAAGAAGTACGAGGATAAGATGTAAATCCCCCAGTATAAAGATTTTGAGCAATCATTTGTGTTTTTTTAGGACTAAAACCAAAAACTCCATAAGCTTCAGATTGTAACCCTCCTAAATTGAAAGGAACTGGAGGTTTTCTGATTGTTTCAGTTTTTTTAACTTCATCAACTAAAGCATTTTGATTTTGACATTTATCAAAAATTTCTTCAGCTCTTTTTTTATCAAATATCTTCCCATCTTCATGATCCGCTATTATTTCCCCATTTAGTAATGCTTTAATTAACCAATAGGGTTTAGGTATAAATTTTTTAATTTGTTTTTCTCTATCTACTAAAATAGACAATGTTGGTGTTTGTACACGTCCAGCAGAAAGTTTTAAAAATCTTTTCTTAGCTGTTCTAACTGAATGCATTAATGATTTAGATATATTTACCCCAAAATAGAAATCTAAAACATGTCTTGCTGATCCACTTTCGACTTGATGTAAATCCAAATCTATCATATTATTGTAAGCATCTAGAATATCGGTTTTAGTTAAAGTAGAAAATTTCATTCTTGATATATTAGCGGTAGTATTTTGACCACATGCATATTTTAATGCATTATATCCTATTAATGTTCCTTCAATATCATAATCGCAAGCATGAATAAATTTATCTGCATCTTTAGAAAATTTTTTTATTGCATAAACATAATCTCTTGTATATTTTTTAGTTTTATCTATTTCATAGAGGGGTGCCCACTCTAAATCAAAAAATACTTTACTTTTAGGATTAACTGGTGTTAATGAATATAAATGCCCTACAGCTGACAAAACTGTAATTTTTTTATTTTCTTCTTCAATTTCCCAATAAGATACTTTCTTATTATATTTTCTTTTTTTGACATTTGGTGAAATAGCTTGTGCTATTTTTTCAGCTGCTTTTGGTTTTTCGCAAATAATGATTTCATGCATGATTATCACTTATAAATAATTAAAGAAATCTTTTTATTTTTTTCATATTAAAAGTTTTTCAATATAAAAAAAATTAATTTATTAATTTATAAAATTGTTTTTATTTTAAATAAATTACAGAATTAATACTTTTAAAAAATTAATATTTTTAATATACACATTTTGGATGTATATAAAATTTTGTATAGATGTAAATTAAATTTTATAAAATTAGTAGCTTAAAAAAAGTAATGAATTTTAGAAATTAAAATTATAAAAAAATAGTTAGAAAAAAATGGATTATATAAACTTACTTTTTATATTCCTTATCGTAAAATCCATAAAAATTACTACAATAATTACACATAGGAAATTTTCCATAGTGATAATGGCTATTATCATTAGCATTTATATTGAATTTTTTACCACAGGTATAACATTCTTCAATTTTTTCAGGTTTATCAATTGTATCTTCTTCAACCATATATTTTCACTCTAAATAAATTATTTTTTTAATGAAAATTAAAAAAATATTAATGAATAAATTAAAAAAATATTTAACTTATATCATATTTTTGTAAAAGTAAAAGTTCTTCAGTTGAAAGTTTTTTACCATGTTTAAACTTATCAAAGATAACTTCAGCTTTTTCTTTTTCTTCTTTATTCCGTTTATTAGGAGATGATCCTTTATTATTAGATTTTTGTCTTCTAGGTTTGTTGTTTCTACCTAATTTTTTATTAATAACATGAATTTCACTTAAAACCATTTTAAAGTCTTCATGTTTAGCGGATGCATTCTTTCTAGCTTGAATAAAGTTTTTATGAGCTTCATCTGCTGCTGTTCTAATCTCATCAGTTTTTCTAAAGTATTTAAGCATGTTTTCATGAGCTTCTTGAGCTTTAGCAGAATGTTCCACAACATTAGCATGGTATAATTCTGATTCTTTTTTAAGCTCTTGAGCTTCATCTTTAACTTTATCGTCTTCTTTAACTTCAGTTAATTGTTTTCTAAGATCATTTGCATTTTTAACAAGCTGATTTTCTTTTTTAATATCTAAAACTCTAGTTTCAATTATTTTATCTATTTTTTTAATTTCATTTTCGAGTTTTACTTTATCTCTTTTACCAGAGGACCATTCAAGATTTTTGATTTTTTCATTAACGTCATTTCTTTTCTTTTTATTAGCTTCGACGTCTTTGTTAATCTCATTACGTGCATCTCTGTATTCAATAGCCTTTTGAAGATTTTCTTTTAAAGAATTATTTAATTCATCACGTATTTTACGTTGTTCCTTAGCTTCTTTATTAAAAGCTTCTCTTTCATCAGCAATTTGAGATATAAGTTTTTCCTTTTCATCTTTTTGTACTTTTACTCCATCCATAGTGTCTGCAAGCACAAAGTTAGTTGGTTCAGGAAGTTTAGACTTTTTAGATTTTTTAGATTTTTTAGAATCTTTAGCTTCTTTCTTAGAAGAATTATCTTCACCATCTTCAGCTTTAGAATCTTCAGGTTTTTCAGGTTCTTTAGCTTCAACTTTAGAATCTTTAGCTTCTTCAGATTCTTTAGCTTCAACTTTAGAATCTAAATCTTCTATAACAGTTAAAACATCATTTAAATCATTATCTTCCACAATTACATCAGCTATTTCTTTAACTTTTGGTTTTGCATTAAATGCTATACCATATCCAACACCTTCAAGCATGGATATATCATTAGCACCGTCACCAACAGCTATACAATCAGCTAAATCGTAATCTTTTTCTTTTAATAAATCAGATAAAACATCAAGTTTAGAACCGGAAACTAAAGGTCCAGTAACTTCACCAGTTAATTTTCCATCTTCTTCACTTAAAGAATTAGTAAATAAATAATCAATATTAAGTTTATCCTTAATAGAATCAGCAATAACATCAAAACTACCACTAATAATTGCTATTTCATAGCCTTTATCTTTTAATGCTTTAATTGTTTCTTCAGCACCGTTATTAAGAGGTAATTCATCAGCTATTTTCTTAATTTCTTCAACAGAAGCTCCTTCAAGAAGCTTAACTCTTTCATTTATAGATGTTTCGAAGTCAATATCACCGTTCATTGCTTGTTCAGTGATTTCTGCAATTTTATCTTGAACGTTTGCTAATTTTCCTATTTCATCTATTCCTTCACCATTAATTATAACATTATCTAAATCAAATACTACAAGTTTAATCAAACATACCACCAATTAAATTAAATCCAACTCTTTGAGTCTGTCATAAGCTCTTTCTACTCCGAGCTTAGCATCTCCTCGAGTTTTAGCCCCAGTACATACAACTTTACCAGAACCAAATAATAATAAAACAACTTTAGGGTCAGTCAACCTATAAACTAAACCTGGGAATTGCTCAGGTTCATATTCTGTGTTTTCTAATTCTAACGCCACAGCTTCTAAGTTTAGTGTGGATTGTAAATTAGCAGAAGCCACAATATTTTGAATTTTAATTTCGAATTCTTCAGGAATATCAGTGTCAATTGTCCGCATTTTATCCACAGTTTTTTTAATAGCCAACTTTGAGTCATCTATAGATTTTGCACCAGTACATACTAGTTTACCAGAGCTAAAAATCAAAGCAGCAGTTTTTGGATCTTTTAGTTTAAAAACTAAACCTGGGAACTGTTCACGATTAAAAGTAACGCCTTCTAATGCTTTAGAAATCTCAGTAAGAACAATATCTTTACCAATACTTGCAGAAGACACAATGTTCTCTATTTTTATATCAACATCGGTCAATTCATATACCTCCAATATAATTTAAAAAAAGTAAGTAAAATTTTAAAAATAACATAGTAAAACTTTTACTAAAAATATATTGTATTTATAAAGTATATAAATGTATTTATAAAAAATAAAAAAATAAGCTTATGAAAATATTTTAGAAAAGTAAATACAAAACATATAATATATAATAATTAAAAGAAATTTAAAATAAAATGAGGGATTAAATGATAGAAGTAGAAGCAAAAGCAAAAATTAATAGTTTTGAAGAAATTATTGAAGAATTAAAGAAATTAAATGTGGAAAAAAATAAAACTGAAACTCAAACAGACATATATTTTAACAGCCCAATAGTAGATTTTGCAAAAACTGATGAAGCTCTAAGGATTAGAAAAGTAAATACCGATGAAAAAGAAGAATTATTCATAACATACAAAGGTCCCAAAATAGATAAAAAAAGTAAAACCCGAGAAGAAATTGAAATGAAAATAGAAGATGAAAACAAATGTAAAAAAATTTTCATGAACTTAGGATTTACAAATGTTAGAACCGTTAAAAAAACAAGAGATTATTATGATTTAAATGAATATTCAATTAGTTTAGATAATGTTGAAGGATTAGAACCCTACATGGAAATCGAAACCATCTTAGAAGATGGGAATGATTACAAAAAAGCACAAGAAAATATTTTTAAAATTTTTGAAAAATTAGGAATAAAAAAAGGATTTGAAAGAACATCTTACTTAGAATTACTAGAAAACAAAGATAAAAATTTATAAAAAAATTAAAATTATTACAAAAATATTAAAAAGTTTTATTAAAAACAAAAAAGAAAATAAAAAAATTAAGATAACTATACTTTATAAAATATAAAAATAATTAACAAAAAATAGAGTGAAAATAATGCAATATTACACTAGTCCATTTAACAAAGAGGTAGAATTGAAGTTTCCAAAAAAAATCACCATATACGACACCACACTACGAGATGGAGAACAAACACCAGGCGTTTGCTTAGATAAACAGGAAAAACTTGAAATAGCTAAAAAATTAGATGAATTCAGAATACATCAAATAGAAGTAGGTTTTCCAATAGTTTCAAAACATGAAAAAGACACTGTTTCAACTATAGCACATGAAGGATTAAATGCAGATGTACTTTGTTTAGCTAGAACTAAAATAAGTGATATCAACGCAGCACTAGATTGTGATGTAGATGGAATTATAACATTTATGGGAACATCAGATCTTCATTTAGAACATAAAATGCATATTACTCGCCAAGAGGCTTTAAACACTTGCATGAAATCTATTGAATATGCTAAAGATCATGGTCTTTTCGTTGCATTTTCAGCTGAAGATGCAACAAGAACAGATTTAGATTATTTAAAAAGAATGTACAAAAAAGCAGAAAGTTATGGAGTAGATAGAGTCCATGTAGCAGACACAACTGGTGCAATAACCCCACAAGGAATGACTTTTTTAATCAAAGAATTAAGAAAAGAAATTAATACTAACATAGCTTTACATTGTCATAATGACTTTGGCCTAGCAGTTACTAACTCAATTGCAGGATTATTAGCTGGAGCAAATGATGTTTCAACAACTATTAATGGTATTGGTGAAAGAGCAGGTAATGCATCACTTGAAGAACTCGTAATGTCATTAAAACTTTTATACGGTAAAGATTTAGGGTTTAAAACAAAAATAATAAAAGAATTATCTGAAATGGTATCAAAAGATACTGGATTAGAAGTTCCTTACAATAAACCAGTTGTTGGTAAAAATATATTCAGACACGAATCTGGAATTCATGTTGATGCAGTAATTGAAGAACCATTAACATATGAACCTTACTTACCTGAATTAGTAGGTCAAAAAAGACAATTAGTTTTAGGAAAACATTCAGGATGTAGAGCAGTTAAAGCAAAATTAGATGATTGTGGTTATAATGTAACAAAAGATCAATTATGTAAAATTGTTAAAAGAGTTAAAGAAAAAAGAGAAGAAGGACAATATATTAATGATGATGTATTTAAAGACATTATAAGAAATATTGATGAACCTATTGACCCTTAAAATTAATTTAATTTCTTAATTAACTTAGATAAGTGGTATTAAATGAATATAACTGAAAAAATTTTATCAAAAAAAGTTGGACGAGAAGTAAATCCTGGAGAAATTATAGAAGTAAATGTGGATTTAGCTATGTCCCATGATGGAACATCTCCTCCTGCAATCAAAACATTTGAAAAAATAGCAGATAAAGTATGGGATCCTGAAAAAATAGCAATTGTATTTGATCATGTAATACCTGCTAATACTATAGGTTCTGCAGAATTTCAAAAAGTGGCAAGAGATTTTATAAAAAAACAAAATATTACACACCATTATACTCATGGAGAAGGAATATGTCATCAAGTCATACCTGAAATGGGTTTAGTTGAACCTGGAAAATTAATAGTTGGAGCTGATTCACATACTTGTACTTATGGTGCATTTGGAGCATTTTCAACAGGAATGGGTTCAACTGATATGGCTATGGTATATGCTACTGGACAAACATGGTTAATGGTTCCTGAAGCAATGAAAATTGAAGTGGAAGGAGAATTACCACAAGGGATAACATCAAAAGATCTTATTTTGAATATAATTGGAAAAATAGGAATTGGTGGAGGTACTTATAAAACAGCGGAATTTTGTGGTGAAACAATAAATGGCTTAGATGTTGATAGTAGAATGACCATGTGTAATATGGCAATTGAAATGGGTGCGAAAAATGGAATAATGGAACCTAATGAAGATACATTAAGTTATGTTATGAAAAAAACTGGAAAAACTAAAAATCAATTAAATATTTTAAAATCAGACAAAGATTCAATATATGAAAAAGAATATTTATTTGATGTTAATGATTTAGAAGCACAAATTGCTTGTCCAAATGATGTGGATAATGTTAAAGGATTATCTAAAGTAGAAGGAACATCAATTGACCAGTGTTTTATTGGATCTTGTACTAATGGTAGATTTTCTGATTTATTAGCTGCAGCTAAAGTTTTAAAAGGGCAAAAAGTTTCTGATGATGTTAGATTAATTATAATACCTGCATCTAAAAAAGTTTATCAAGAAGCTATGAATAAAGGTTTAATACAAATATTTATGGATGCTGGTGCAATAATTTGTAATCCTGGATGTGGACCTTGTTTAGGTGGTCATATGGGTGTTTTATCTGAAAATGAAGTGTGTATATCTTCAACTAATAGGAATTTTAAAGGTAGAATGGGAGATTCTGAGTCTGAAGTATATTTAGGAAATCCTTCAGTTGTAGCAGCATCAGCAATAAAAGGGTTTATAGAAAATCCAGAAAATATTTTTTAAAAATTTAAATATTAAATTTAATGGGATAAAATGACTTGTGAAGGCAATAATATTAATCAACGATTAATAGAAAAAATTTATACAGTTGAAAAAAATTATGGTAAAACTTTTTCCAATACACAAAAAATTCTTTTAACTACTGATGGATCAATAACTGCTATATTAGATGTTTTAAATGGAAAAATTGATTTAAAAACACTTGAACAACATTTTGAAAAATCAACCCCTGAAATAGCAGAATTAATAGACATTGATTGTGGAGAAGAAATAAATTATAGAGAAGTATTAATGCATAAAAATAATAAACCATTAATTTATGCCATTTCTTATATTCCATTAAAAAGATTACATGATAATTTTAAATCTGATTTAATTAGAGCAGATATACCTATAGGAAGAATTCTTCGAAAATATAATATGGAATCTAGAAGAGAGATAAAAACTATACAAGTTGAAAAATCTAATGAAAAATTAGAGGAAATATATAAAACTGATAAGGATTTTTTAACAAGAACTTATACAATTATTCATAATGAAAAAATTTTAATTTGGATAAAAGAATTTTTCCCAATTACATATTTTGTTGAAAAAGATAGTATTAATTAAATAATATAATGGTGTGATTAAATGGGTGTAAAATTTACTGATATTATTAAAACAGAAGAAATTGGATTTAAAGATTTAGAAGGGCATAGTGTTGCAATTGACACATATAATACTCTTTACCAATTTTTATCAGGTATACGTCAAAGAGATGGAACACCTCTTATGGATCAAGATGGTAATATTACTTCACATCTTAGTGGATTATTATACAGAACTTCTTCAATTGTTGAAAAGGGAATTAAACCAATTTATGTTTTTGATGGAAAACATTCTGACTTTAAAACAAACACTGTTATGAAAAGAAAAGAAGTTAGAAATGAATCTGAAAAAAAATGGAAAGAAGCATTAGATGAGGGGAATGAAGAAGAAGCTCGTAAATTTGCAATGCGTTCATCAAAAATATCTCCTTATATAATAGAATCTTCTAAAAAATTACTTGATTTATTAGGAATTCCATATGTACAATCTAAAAGTGAAGGTGAAGCTCAAGCATCATATATGGTTCAAAAAGGAGATGCTTGGTCTGTTGCATCACAAGATTATGATTGTTTATTATTTGGGGCTTCAAGAACTGTTCGAAATTTAACTTTAAGTGGGGGTTTATCTAATTTAAAATATATGGAACTTGAAAAAATTCTCGCAAATTTAGATTTAACAAGAAACCAATTAATAGATATTGCAATTTTAGTAGGTACTGACTTTAATGAGGGAATTAAAGGCATAGGGGCAAAAACTGGATTAAAATTAATTAAAAATGATAGTTTAGAAAATATTTTAAAAAACAAAGAGGTAGAATTAGAAGTAGACCCGGATATTCTTAGAAATATTTTTTTAAAACCTGAAGTTAACACAAATTATGAAATTAAATGGAAAAATGTTAAACTAGATCAATTAACTGAATTTATGTGTGAAGAACATGGTTTTTCAGAAGCTAGAGTTGTAAGTTCTGCAAATAAAATGAAAAAATTAAATTCAACACAAAAAAGTTTAGAAGATTGGTTTTAAAATTTATTTATTATTAAAAAAAAGTTTAAATCTTAATATGGGGAGAATGATACTCCAAATAATTCTCGAACATATTTTATTGCTAAATCCACTTGTTTAGGATATTTAGCACTTATATTATTTTCATATTCTTGACGTGTATTTGATTTAGTTACTAAGTATAATAAATCCATAGCTTTATCAATAGATAATTTTTTATTAAAACCATACTGGTTTTCTACTTTTTTTAAATCAAAATGTTTACTATTGAATGATGGGATTTCTATAGTTTTACAAACAGTTTCTTTTTCAAAATATTTAAATCGTATTAATGGTGAAACTGAACTAACTAATATAAAATTCCCACAATCTATTAAAGGTGGAACTCCTTGAGATTGAAATCTTGAATCATCAATTAACTTTTTATAATGGGAAATATTATAACAGTGAAGTTCCGTGTAAAAATCAGGCCTATATTTTTGTATTAAATCAATTATTTTTTTACCTTGTTTAGATTTATAGAATTTTTTATTTATTGTTGATATATATGGTGTGTCATCTAAATTGTATATGTAAATCTGTCCTGGCCCAAAATCTTCTTTTTTTAAGAGTTTTATAAGGTTAATTGTAGTTCTACCTTCGTTTCCATGTACTCCACCAATTATTAATTTTGTTGGACCTTTTCCATTATTTATATGACGGTAATATGACATTTTTTTTCTATAAATTTTTATTATTAAAAATAAAATTAAAAAGAGAAGTTTCTCTTTTTTTTAAATTTTTATGTTCCTTGAGCCCAATTAGCTAAATAAGATTCTTGAGTATCTGATAAGGAATCTATTTCTATTCCCATTGCTTTAAGTTTTAATCTAGCAACAGTATCATCAATAGAATCAGGTGCTTTCATAACATCTATTGGTAAATCGTTTTCTAAAATATATTTTGCAGATAATGCTTGTACTGCAAAACTCATATCCATTATTTCTGCTGGATGTCCTTGACCTCTAGCTGCAGCGAGATTTACTAATCTTCCATCTGCTAATAGATAAAGTTTTCTACCGTCTTCCATTACAAACATTTCTATACTTTCTCTTACTTCTTCTACCGCTACAGATTGTGATTCTAAATCTTCTCGATTTATTTCTACATTGAAATGTCCAGAATTTGCTAGTAAACATCCATCTTTCATATATTTGAAGTCATCACCTTTAATAATGTCAATATTTCCTGTTACAGTTATTATTAAATCAGCGATTTTGACAGCTTCTCTAATAGTCATTACTCTAAAACCATCCATTCTTGCTTCTAAAGCTCTGATTGGATCCACTTCAGTTACTATTACATTTGCTCCTAAACCATCAGCTCTTGATGCTACTCCACGGCCACACCAACCGTATCCACATACAACAACATTTTTTCCTGCAATTAACATATTAGTTGTTCCCATGATAGCATCTAATGAGGATTGTCCAGTACCATAACGATTATCAAATAGATATTTAGTATATGCATCATTGACCGCTACAACTGGGAATTTTAATGCACCATCAGCATGCATTCCTTCTAATCTATGAACACCTGTTGTTGTTTCTTCACATGCACCCATAATTGTTTTTAAAAGATCTGGTCGTTTTTCATGAATTGTTAGAATCATGTCTGCCCCATCATCAATTATTATGTCGGGTTTATGACTTAGTACATCATTTATAGTTGAGTAATATTCTGTTTCACTTTGTTCTCTCCACCCATAAATGTTTAATCCTAAAGCTGCTCCTCCTGCTGCTGCATCATCATGAGTTGAGAGGGGATTACAACCAGTCATTGCTACTTCTGCCCCTCCTGCTTGTAATGTTAATCCTAAATTTACAGTTTTAGGTTCTAAATGTAAACAAGATCCTATGGTAATTCCTTCAAAAGGTTTTTCTTCTTCAAATTGTTTTTTAATATGTTCAAGAACAGGCATGTGTTTTTGAACCCATTTAATTTTTCTTATACCCTCATCGGCAAGGGCCATATCTTTTACTTTACTCATTGATAATCACTTTTTAAATTTAAAAATTATTTTTTATGTAAGTTATATTATTATATTATATTACTATTTTTTATTATATGTTTTATTAAAAATTATGTATTAAAATTTTATTTATCTTTTTTATGAAAAAATAAATTTTTTAATTTATGTATTACTGGATAATTATTTTCAAAAATTTAGTAAAAAGGGAAAACTTTATAAGAGATTAGTTACTAAAATTTTATTACTGTCAGATGCCGGGGTGGCTCAGCTGGTTAGAGCGCACGGCTCATAGGGTTTTAAGCAGTGCTCTGACAATTCCTGGGATACCGTGAGGCCACGGGTTCGAATCCCGTTCCCGGCATTTTTACAATCCCAGGAATAATATACATTAATTTTAACTATTTTTAAATAATTTATAACCTAAATAATTATTAATCGCTACTAAATATCATTTTTAGATAATCTATTTTAAATTATAAAAGTATTAGGTGAAAAAAATTGCAATATAAAGAATTAGGGAATACTGGCGAAAAAGTTTCTATTTTAGGTTTTGGAGCTATGCGTTTACCCCACGAAAATTCTAACGATGAAATTAACTTAGGAAAAACTAATGAGATACTTAGTTATGGTATTGATAATGGAATAAATATAATTGATACAGGTTATTCATTCCATGCTACTGATTTAAAGGGTAAAGGTAATTGTGAACCTGTTATTGGAAATTTTTTAGAAAATGGTTATAGAGAAAAAGTTTTATTATCTGCTAAATTACCTAGTTGGTTAATTAAAGAAAAAAATGATATGGAAAACATATTTAATGAACAATTATCTAGGTTAAAGACAGATCATATTGATATTTATTTATTACATGGATTAAATAGCGAATATTGGTCCAATTATAAATCTTTAGATGTTTTTGATTTTTTAGATGATATCTTAAATGATGGTAGGGTAAAACATGTAGGTTTTTCTGCACATACCGAATTTGATATATTGATGAGTATTTTAAGTGAATATGATAAATGGGAAGTTGTATTAAGTCAAATGAATTATTTAGATGAAAATTATAAAAGTGGTCTTGCTGGATTAGATTTGATTAGTAGTATGGGAATTGGAAATATTATTATGGAACCTCTTAGAGGTGGAAGATTGGTTGAAAATATTCCTAAAGATATAAAAGATATGTGGGATACTGCTGAAGTTAATAGAACTCCTGTTGAATGGGCTTTTGATTACTTATGGAATATGGAAAATGTTGATTGTGTTCTTAGTGGCATGAATTCTTTAAAACAAGTTCAAGAGAATATCGAAATTGCATGTAATGCTAAAGTTAATTCTATTTCAGAAAATGATTTAAGTTTAATTAATGAAGTGGCTAGGGAATATAGATTTAAAAAGGGTAATGATTGTACAGGTTGTCAGTATTGTATGCCTTGTCCTAATGGAGTTAATATTCCTAATTGTTTTAGAGAGTATAATATAGCTAAGATATTGGATGATCCTGCTGCTAGTAGTATGCATTATTTTAACTTAATTTCAGATAATAGTAGAGCAGATAAATGTAATAATTGTGGCAAATGTTTAAATTTTTGCCCTCAACTTATTAACATTCCTAATGAGCTTAAAAAAGTTCATGAATTATTTGGTGAAAATTTTAACTTATTTTAAATCTTTTTTTGTTTTTTTTATTTAATTTTAATTATATAAGATTAAAAATTATTAATATAAAATAGATATATTAAATTAAATAAAATTTAATTATAATTAGTGATGAAAATGCCAACAAGATATATGGAAATGGGTTATTGGGAAATTGCAAGTAGACAAATGAGTATTGTTACAAAAAGCCAGCAAAAAAGATTTAAAGAATCAAAAATAGGAGTTGTTGGTTGTGGTGGTATTGGTGGTTCAGTTATAGAAATGCTAGCTCGTATGGGTGTTGGAGAGTTAAATCTTATTGATAAAGATTATTTTGATTTCTCCAATTTAAATAGACAATTATTGAGTACAACTTCAACTTTAAGAAAATCTAAAAGTGAAACTGGAAAAGAAAGAGTAAGAATAGTTAATCCTTATGTGAAAGTTAATACTTTTAACGAAGAATTAGATGAAAGTAATGTTAATGATTTAGTAGGTGATTGTGATATTGTTATTGATGCATTGGATAATTTAATTTCAAGAATTATTTTATCTAGATTTACTAAAGAACATAATATCCCTTTAGTTCATGGGGCAATTCATGGTACTATGGGACAAATTACTGTTTTTACTAAGGATAGTGAAAGTTATGAGGAATTATTTGAATTACCTTCAGTTAATAAAAAAATCAATGCCCAAATTGTTAAAGAGATTGAATCATTAAATAATGGTGTTCCCCCAGTTATCGGCCCAGTTCCTAATATAATTGGGGCTTTACAAGCATTTGAGGCATATAAATATATTACGGGTGTTGGAAAAGTTATTTATTCTCCGAATATTTTTAAGTTTGATTTATTGAATTTGAATTCTTTTTGTACTGTTAAATTATAATTCTTATTTTAAATTTTTTTAATGAATTAATATAATATTTTTTTTAGTTTTTGTATTATTTTAAAAAAGTTTATATAGTATTAGGTGGAAATGTAATTCCGTAGGAAGTAACCTTCCGGCTAACTTCCAATTTAATTTACTTAAAAAAAACAAAACTTAAAAGTAAACCCATACAAAGATAAAACATAACTAATTATAAATGGAGAATTTATTACATGTCAGACGAAATAAAAAATATTATTGAAAGAATGGAAGCAGATAATATCAAATTCATAAGACTTCAATTCGTAGATTTAAATGGAGTTCCAAAAAGTATAGCAGTTCCATATGTAAAAGGAGAAATGGAAAACTTTTTCACCAAAGGAATGCCATTCGATGGATCCTCAATAGAAGGATTCGTTGAAATCAATGATAGTGACCTAATTTTAAAACCGGATATAAGCACATACTCACAATTATCATGGAGACCTGAAGAATCTGCAGTATGCAGATTTATATGTGATATTTGGACCCCTGAAGGAAAACCATTCGTAGGAGACCCAAGAAGCATACTTAAGCATGCACTAAAAAAATTAAAAGATGAATATGGATACAATTATAATATTGGACCAGAACCAGAATTTTTCATAGTTAATATAGATGAAGACGGATATCCCGTACCTTACGATGATGCAAGTTACTTTGATGTAGAACCAAAAGATAAAGGACCTGATTTCAGAAGAGAATTAACATTAAACTTAGAAGAATTAGGATTTGATGTTGAAGTAAGTCACCACGAAGTAGGACCTGGACAAAATGAAATTGCATTTAAATTTGACGATGCATTAAAGACAGCTGACGCAGTAATAACATTCAAACAAGCAATAAAAGCTATAGTTAATAACATGGCACAGTTTGATGGATTAGATTATAGAGTAACATTCATGCCAAAACCATTCTTTGGAGAAAATGGTAGTGGAATGCACTGTCACCAAAGTTTATTTAAAGACGGAGAAAACTTATTCGCAGACGATGAAAGCGAAAGTGGAATCTCTCAAGAAGCAATATATTTCATTGGAGGATTATTAAAACATGCTCCAGCATTAACTGCAATAACTAACCCAATAGTAAACTCTTACAAAAGATTAGTTCCAGGATACGAAGCACCTGTTTACGAAGCATATGGTCTTAAAAATAGATCAGCATTAATAAGAGTTCCTGCTGCACGAGGAAAAGGAACACGTATTGAATACCGAGCACCTGATCCAGCATGTAATCCTTATTTAGCATTTGCAGCAATGTTATATGCTGGAATGGACGGATTAAAAAATAAAATTGATCCCGGCGAACCAACAGAAATAAACATTTACAAATTAACTGAAGAAGAACGTGAAGAATTAGGAATTAATGTATTACCTTCAAGTTTATGGGAAGCATACCATGCATTAGAAGAAGATAATATAATTATGGATGGTTTAGGCGAACACATAAGTGAAGCATTCTTAAAATCCAAATATGCAGAATGGGACGATTACAGAGTACAAGTATTTGGATATGAACAAGAAAGATACTTAGATTTATAATTAACTAAACCTCTTTTTAATTTTTTACTTTTTTAAAAAAAAACATTTTTTTACTATTTCTTAATTCAAAAATAAAATAGAAACTTATTAAAAAAAAATATAAATTAACTTAATAAAAAATAAATTTTAATTCTTTTTTCTTAAATTTTACAAAGGTAACTACAATGTCAGAATCAGAACATCGTATGATAGAAATTCTCAGAATTTTAAGTGAACAAGACAAAGCAATTGGTTCTAAAGTTATAGCAAATGAACTAAAAAATAAAGGTTATAACTTAGGAGAAAGAGCTGTAAGATACCACATGCAAATATTAGATGAAAAAGGATTCAGTAAAAGAAAAGGATATTCTGGAAGAATAATCACTGAATCTGGAAGAAAAAAACTTGAAAAAGGACTAATTTATGACCAAGTAGATTTTATTTATTCAAAATTTGAAGAAATGATGTATAAAACAAATTTTGATTTTGAGAAAAAAACCGGGAAAATAATAGTCAATAAATCTAATGTTTTAGACGAATCTGCATTTGAAGTAGTTAAAAATGTTTTTGATGCAGGACTAGCAGTTAGCCCCTTAATAAGTGTTGAAAAAAATAAAATAGGAGAATCTTTAGGATATTCAATAAAAACTATTTGTAGTACAACTATAGATGGAATTCTTTTATCAAATGGAATAGCATCCCAACCTATCTATGGAGGTCTTGTTAATGTTGAGGATTATACTCCTACAAATTTTACTGAATTAATTTCTTATAAAAAAACATCTATGTCTCCTTTAAATGCTTTCATTGCAAAGGATATGACTTCAGTTAGAGAAGTTGTGAAAAATGGTAATGGTATAATACCTGCAAATTTTAGAGTAATTCCTAGTGCAGCTAGAGAAAAAACAATTAACATTCTTGAGAAATTAAATCAAATAGGTATTAATGGTATATTAAAAATTGGAGAAAATGGAGAAACCACATTAGGAGTGCCTGTTAATGAAGGTTTAGTGGGAATTGCATTAATTGGAGGAGTTACACCTTTATGTGCAGCTCAAGAATTAAATTATGATGTAGACATTGAAACTATAGACGAATTTGAAGAATATAAAAATTTAAAGTCAATCTCAAAACCTAAAAATATATTAAAAACATCCCAAAAATCAAATCAAAATAGGATACCTTTCTTACTTTCAAAATCTTGGAATTTAATACAAAAAGTAAATTTTGATTTAAATTCTGAAAAGGGAAAGATAATATCTAATATATCCTATATTGATAAAGAAGATTTAGATTTTGCTTTAAATATTATGAAAAAAACATACAAAGATTCTCCCGATTATATTAATCCATATTACAAATTAATTAATCATCCAGGTAATCCTAATAAAATAGGTATAGGTACTATTTGTAGTTTAACAATTGATGGAATTTTAATGAATAATGGGATTTTAAGCACTCCTAAATATGGTGGATTAATTGAAATAGGAAGTTCACCCCAATTTATTGAAATGATTTCATATAATGGTTCTTCATTAGATCCTCACAAAATTTTCATTTTTAAAAATATGACTAATATTACAAAAAAGAAGATTTATCCTCAAAATGCTTTAGCTTCTATTAAAGAAGTACCTTATGTAGCAAGAGAAAAAAGTAAAGATATTTTATCTAAACTAATTGATATGGGATTATCAATTTATAAAATTGGAAAACCTAGAGAGTTAGTTTATAATGCTAAAGTTAATAATTACAATTTTGGAATTGTTGCAGGTAGTGGGTTAAATTCAATTGCAGCAATGAAAGAAAATAACATTGATATTGAAGTAAAAGCTGCTGAAAAATTAATTCCTTTTAATGAATTAGAAAAAATTTAAAAATATTTTAAAAATTCATTAAATATTAATATATCCCTAAACTTTTTATGAAAACTTAATAATTTTAAAATGAAAGATAAAGTAATATAAGTAAAACATTAAATATTATGTTTAATATTAATTTAATAGATATATAAATTAAGAAAAATTTATAAGTAAAACAAACAGGATTCTTATAAAAATAAATAACGGAGAAAAATAATATGGCAAAAGAAATGGAACCCCTAGAAAATGATAGATTAAAAGAGGTAATTAAAAACTTACATGAAAATTATAATGAAGATACTGAAGAAAAATTTTTAGCAGAACTTAAAAATGCATCTTTTTTAGCTCCTGCAGATATTAAAGTTGAAGGGAACATGAAAGAAAAGATAGAATCTGACGGAACTATAACTTTAGATAAAAATACCCCTATGAATTTTATGTTAATCAGTTCAGAAGATGGAAAAAACTTTTTCCCTGCATTTACTGATGAAGAAGAGTTAAGTAAAGATCCAGAAAAAAAAGATGCAATTATAATTAACTTAGAAACTTATTTAGAAATGTTAGATAGCAATACAGAAGAAGATATTGCAGGCATAGCTATTAATCCTTTTGGTGAAGCTATTGTAATACCTAAAGAAATGTTAGTCAATATTTACACCAACTAAATAAAACTTTTTTTAAATAATATTATAAAAATCTTCTTTTCGATGTTTTAAATTTTAAACATCAATATTCTTTTTTTTAAAACCTCGAATCAGATAGAAAATCTTAAATATTGATTAATAAAAATATCGATATGTATGAAAATACAAACTTTTTTTTAAAAAGGAGAAATAAAAAATGAATAATAAAAAAATTTTTATAATAATTGTTATTATTGCCATTATAGCTATTATAGCTGGTAGTTATTACACAGGAGCAATATCAACAACACAACAATCTAGTGAATCAGGTACTGTAACTGTACTAGCTGGAGCTGGTTTCAGTAAAGTAGGTAATGATTTAGTAACCGAATTCAACAAAAAATATCCTAACATTAAAGTAAATATGAAATATGGGGGAAGTGGAGAACTATTCTCAACTTTAGAAACCCAAAAAAGTGGAGATATTTTTTTACCTGCAGCTTATAAATATATGAAAGAAGCTAAAGAGAATGGTTACATCCAAAATGATACAGAACAGAACATTACTAAAAATGTACCTGTAATAGTAGTACAAAAAGGTAATCCTAAAAATATTACTGGACTTAAAGATTTAGAAAGATCTGATGTTAAAGTAGGTTTAGGTCAAGCTGAAGGTCCTGCTATTGGAAAAACATCCCAAAAAATTATTGAAAAAAATAATTTAACAATAAACCCTACTGTTACAACTACTACAGTTAATCAATTATTAACTTATATAGTATCAGGACAAGTAGATGCTACTATTATATGGGAAGACATGACTGTATGGCAAGAAGGAAAAGATAAAATTGAAGTTGTAGAAATACCTAAAAATGAAAATTCTATAAGTACAATACCTGTTGCCACAACTCAATTCACAAAGGATAATAGTTCAGCACAAAAATTCCAAGAGTTTATCCTATCTGATGAAGGAAAGAAAATTTGGGAAAAATGGGGATTTGAAATAGAATAAAAAAAAGTTTTTTTAAAAAATTATTAGGAGATTAAGAGGATAAGATTATTATGCGTTCTAAATTTGAATGGTTATTTATTGGAATCACAGTAATAGTTACTTTAATATTTTTTGCAGTAATTGGAAGCATGTTTTTAATTACTTCAGTAGATGGATTCATATCTTCTTTATTTTCTCCTGAATTAACTTATGCTATAGGATTAACCATAGGTACTTCATTAGTTTCTGCCACAATAGTAGTAATATGTTGTATACCTATGGCTTATACATTAAGTAGATATGATTTTCCCCTAAAAAAATTATTTAAAATCATACTCGATTTACCTATGGCTTTTCCTGAAATTGTTATTGGTATAGCACTTTTAATGTTTTTAGGTAATTATGGAATTGGGGGAATATTAAATAGTTTAGGGATTGAACTAGTTTTTAATAGTACTGGAATTATTATAGCAGAATTCTTTGTAGCTTTACCATATGCCATAAAAATGTTACATTCTACATTTAATTATATAGATCCTAGATATGAATTTGTTTCAAGAAGTTTAGGCTATAATGAAGTTGATACTTTCTTTAATATTACATTACCCTTATCAAAACAAGGACTTTTCGCAACAATAATTATTACTATTGCAAGATGTATAGGAACATTTGCTGCGGTTTTATTTGTTGGTGGAGGCATATTAATGAAAACAGATACTTTAGCTATTTCAATGTATTTGAATTTATCAACAGGTGATATAGATATGGCTATTACATCTGGAATTTTATTAGTAATAATCTCATTTATTACAATTGCTATAATGGAAAAATATGCTCCTGAAACTTATAATAATCAAAAAAGTGTTTGAGTTTAAGATAATGGGAAAAAATTAAATATTTATTTTTTAGGGATTGAAATGTATTTAGAAGTTGAAAATTTATCTGTGGATCTTGGGGAATTTCATTTAAAAAATATTAATCTTTCAGTTGAAGAAGGAGAATATCTTGTTTTAATTGGCCCTACTGGTTCTGGAAAATCTGTATTACTTGAAACAATTATTGGATTTTACACCCCAAAAGAAGGATTAATTAAATTAAATGGTAAAATTCTTAATGATATTGCACCTGAAGATAGGCATATTGGAATTGTTTATCAAGATCATGTTCTTTTTCCAAGTATGAATGTTTATGATAATATAGCTTATGGATTAAAAAATAAAAAATCATTAACTAATGAAGAAATAGATTTAAAAATTAAAGATATGGCTAATATTATGAATATCAGTCATATTTTACATAGGGATGTGACTACTCTTAGTGGTGGGGAATCACAACGAACAGCATTAGCTAGAGCTCTTATTGTTGAACCTAAAATTATTTTAATGGATGAACCTTTTAGTGCTTTAGATGTAACTACTCAAGCAACATTAACTTCTTTGATTAAAAGCATAGGTAAGAAGTATAAAACAACATTTGTCCATGTGACTCATAATTTTAATGATGTCTGGAATTTAGCAGATCGTGTAGGTGTAATGAAAAATGGTATACTTCACCAATTGGACTATATAGACACAGTATTTTCAAAGCCTAATAATAAATTTGTTGCAGATTTTGTTGGAGTTAACAACATTATAAAAGGAAAAGTAGATATGTATAATGATGGATTAATGGAAATTAAAATTAATGATAATTTAACATTATACAGTGCAGACAAAGAATATTATGATAAGAATAAGAATATTGAAAATCAGGAAGTTTTAGTTGCAATAAGACCTGAGAACATTATATTTTCAAATGATAAAATAAAATCTTCAGCAAAAAATCAACTCAAAGGAATTATTAAAAATATTGAAATAGCAGGGCATATAATCAATGTTGTTACAGAAGTAGAAAATGTGAAATTTAAAGGAATTTTAACAAAAAATTCATATGAATTATTAAATATTAAAAAGGGTAATGAAATTTATTTAATTTTCAAATCAATGAATGTTAACATAATCGAAAGTTATAATAAATTTAATCTAAATAAAAATTAAAAATTAATATAATTCTATTAAAATTGGTTCACCAATTTGGGGATTATGTAAAAATTCAACCAATTCTTCTTTAAATTCTATTAAATCAATTTCAATAGTTGGATTTAATGATGTTGCATCTAAATTTATTAATACTTTAAAACCTGGAACCCCATTATATTCAGATTTATCTATATTAAGTATTTCACCTTCAGCAAAAATACGATTATAAGATATTTCTGCATGATCATGAATCTTTAAATTTTTTTCTAAATAATCTAAAAGTTCATCAGGAGACATTTTTACTGTTTTAACCATTTTTATTTACCTCTTAAAAATTTTTTATATAAATTACATTTTAAAAAATTTATTTTAGTATACTAACAATATTTGTTAGTAGTTATACAAATAAGTTTTGTTTTAAAATGTAAAAAAAATTATTTATAAGAATATGTAAAATCAACTTCAGGCATTTCAGCTTCTATCACTACTACATTACCATTTTTAACATGACGTAATTCAAGAAGTTCATCTTTAATATCATTTAAATCAATCTCAATGTTCTGATTAAGAATTTCACCATTAAGTTGCAAACTTACACGAAGCCCCTCACCTGTTTCTTCATCTTCTTCGGTAATAGTTAAAACTTCACCTGGAGCAAAAATACGATTATAAGAAATTTCAAGTGTATCAGTAGGTTGAACATTCTTACGAATATAATCTACCATTTCATCAGGACTCATAATTAATTCCTTTTCTTCATTTTCCATTACATATCACTCCAAAAATATTAATAAATAATTTTAAAAATTTAATTATAAAAACAGTTTAAAAAAAAATTAGGAGATTATTTAATAATCTCCAAGGGTAATATATTCATCATTTCCTTCAGAATAAGCAGATAATTTATCTCTGTTATTTTCAGCATCAATATATAATCCACCTTTACCATTAAGAGCAATATCACCTGAATATTGGATATATTTTCCAGCATAAACTTTACCAGATATTTCTGGATCAGTTACAATACCTTGTTCAACAAATCCTTCAAGTAATCTTCCTAATTTACCATGAATAATAATATTACCATTTTTCATTTGACCACCAGGCCAACGGTTAACATTACCATCAATTTCTATTGTACCTTTAGTCATGTGAATACCTGCTAAAATATCACAGTTTCCTAGAACATGGATACTTCCACCGGTTAAACATTCTCCACATTGTTTTCCAGCATCACCATGAATAATTATTTCTCCACCAGTGACACCTCTCCATTCTCCAATGTAAGAAGCTCCAGTAAATTCCTTAGTATTTCCCATAATCTCTAGTTTTCCACCAGACATTTCACGGCCAGCATGAGCTTGAGCATTACCATTAACTAAAACGTAACCTCCAGACATTTCTGCACCTACATGAAGATCAGCATTACCATTAATAATGACTTCTCCACCACTCATTCTGAAACCAATATATTTAACTCTTCCCATATCACCATTCATAATCATTTTAACTTCATTAGGAGAATCAGCTTCTCCTTCAACTGTTATTTTAAAATAATCTGTGATTGGAAATCTTGAGTTACCAACTGGTACAGTATATTTTGCAAAATCATCTTCTGTCCATGTATAGATATTATCAGTGTTTAATTCATCAAATTCTAAAGCAATGGAAGAAGTTTTTATTTGATCAAAAGTTATTGTTTTCACTTTAACACTTCCTTATTTACTTCACTGGCACATCAATTTTTATTGGATTTGGTACATAATGGTCATGTACTTTGTAATTACTCCATTTAACTGAATAATATTGCTTGAAGAAAGGCATAATATCTTCAATTACCTTAGCTTCTTGGTCTTTTAAACCAGTAACATTTGTCCATATTGTATGACTTGGTTTAGTTTGTACAATTTCACCATTTTTAACTAATATTTGTCCATCTTTTATTGTGTATAAAGCACGACTAAATGCTTTTTCAACTTCCTTAGGATTTCTAGATGGATCAAATTCATTAGGTTTAATATCATAAACAGCAATATCAGCTTTGAATCCAGGAGTTAATGCTCCTCTATCAGTATATCCATCTATTTTAGCAGGAGCAGCTCTTGTTATAATAGCAATATCATTGAAATCGTATTCACGATCAAGTGTAGCGAGGGTTGTTCTTTTTTCAGCCCATTTATGTACTTCTCTATTTTCAATCATTTCCATTCTACGTTTATTACTCATTAACCAGGAAATAACTCTAGGATATCTGATGAATGGACCACCATTAGGACTATCAGTAGTTAAACAAAGTTGCCATGGATCATTAATTAATAAGAATAATTCTAATCCAACAGCCCATTGTAAAGTGTTTACTGGATTTTTAGGTGAATAGATACATGGAATAATTCCTGAACCTGTTTCACATTCAACATCTTTATTAGCCCATTTTAATCCTGATAATTTATATAAATCATATTCCATTGGACCATCAGCAGTCATAGTAGTAGTTTCATCAAAAGTAACTTGACCTACATCTCCAGTAAGATATTTATTATGATTAATAAATTTAGCAACATCTGGTGCACCTGAACCTGCATTTTTCCAACTAGTTCCAGTATAAGAATGGAATTGTAAATGAGTACAATGCATAACTTGATCTCTTAATGAAGCAGAAGGTAATGTACTTTTAGCAATATCTTTAACAGATCCTAATGTTTCAATAGTAGTTCCAGTATTTCCAGGGTGTCCTAAATCATTTGGATGTATATGTATTGAGTGAGGAAGTCCTAACTTTTCATTAACTTTTGTTAAAGCTCTTACTACTTGTCTAGAAGTTACATCAAAATAAGGTGCAGAATCATCATATCCATGAACATTCATTCCCCATCCCCATGCTTCGGTTCCACATGGATTTACTATTTTAATACCATATCCTTTAGATAATTTAAGCCAAGCTGATACATATGCAGCTAATTCATCTATTTTATTTTCTTTTGCATATTCCATTACAACCCAATTATTACCAAATAAAGGTAATGGGGCTACATCTATGTTTGGAATTGTATTAATTTCTTCATGAGTATGTTTTGCTTCTAAAGGAGGCATTGCTGCTTCACAAACTGTTCCATATCCCATTCTAGAATATCTATAACCTGTTGTTGGACAACTTGGTATAGAAAATCCAGATTCACCTTTTTCATGAGCGGTTTTTTGAGTTACTCCTCTTCTTGAATCTTCTGGTCGGTATAATCTACCTACAACTAATTTAGGTCCTGCAATGTGGGCATGAATATCTACACCAGCAGGCATTACAATTTTATCAGTTACATCTATGACTTTGGCATTATCAGATACACTGTCAACGATTTTATCATCCTTGAACATTATATCTTTCTTTTCTCCATTTACGCCATTAGCAGGATCGTAAACAATACCATTTTTTAGTATATATTCCATTAAATCACTTCCTTCAATTATTCTGCTGCTGGGTTAGGTACGTATTTAGGAGCTACGTTAGGCTCTTTTCTGAGTTTCATTACTCTTTCTTTAATTTCTCTTATAATCCACTCATCATCACGACATGTTTCAGGTTTATCAATAGCTTTTTTCATATAGATAGGTACTCCATCCATACGATAACTTGTACCTGCACATTCAACCGCAATAAATGAACCCGGTAATACAACATCAGCTAATTCTGTTGTAGGTCCCCAGTGAAGATCTATTTGAATAACTGGAATGTTAGCTAAATGTTGATTTGCACCATTAGGGAAGTGAGCACCTGGATCAGCTGCAATAACCATGAAAACATCTGGTTCTTTTCTTGTTAATAAATCAATAGTATTGGTTTCCCCTAACATATATCTTGCATATCCTCTACAGAAATCTACCCCAAATGCAAATCCTGTTTCATATGCCATGAATATATTGAATCCATTTACATTAAAGTGGCCCCTCATAGGAGTGAGTCCCCATTTACTATCTTTATTTAAATCCATTACCATTTTTATTGCTATATCAATATTTCTTTGTTTTGATAATGTGTGAGTTAAACCAAGACCAAAGAATAGAACACCAAATTCTGCAGATTTCATTTGATCCACTAATTCATAAATATCTTCTTTTGGAATTCCAGAAATTACATCAGCATGAAGTTTTTTACCTTTTAAAACAGCTCTTATAGCATTATAAAATCCATAATCCCCATTTTGTTCAAACCCTATCCATTTATCAGACATTTTAGCTGTATCTGAAAATTTAGGATCCATTGTAACTACAGTTCTATCAAATCTTCCTCGTTTTCTAAAGTATCCTCTAGGGAAAACTGCATATCTTGCTAAATGTCTAGGATGTGAATTCATTGCATTACTTCCAGAGTATACAACCATATCTGCTCTGTTAGTAACTTCACCTAATGTTTGAATAGGATATCCTGCATTTTGCATAGCTTGTAAACTTGGTCCATGACAAATAGTAGCTTGATTATCTAAAACTGCTCCAATATATTCTCCTAATTCAAGTCCTTCTTTCATACATTCAGTAGAAGTTTCAGACCATCCATAAAATACAGGTCTAATAGAGTGTGCAATTAATTCAGCAGCTTTATCTAATGCTGTATCCCATTCTACTTCTTCAAGTTCTCCATCATCTGCTCGTACCATAGGTACTAATAATCTTTGATCGATATCTTCCATGATTTTACTTGCACCTAATCTGCAAGCATGTCTAACTGCAACTACATGATTATCTTTTATTAAATAATCTAAATCATCACAGTTACATCCACAAAATGCACAAGTACAATCTTCTACAATAGTATCATAATCAGTTATTGGTGGTTCATAACTCATTCTAATTCCTCCCATTTACGTCCTCTATAAACAGGTCGTTCACCTAAAGAATCCATATTTTCAATGACTTCATCATCAGTTTCATCTGTATATTTTTTATAGACTAATCTCATTAAATCTGCCATTAATAATACTTTTCTATCTGTTTTTTCCACAGTACAGTGAATTCCTTTATATGTTGGATCTGAACAACAGTAAGTTTCATGGCTCACAATAGTATTTGCCCATGGTCCTTTACAAATAAATACAGTTCCTTCATGAGGAGCATCTCTTGATTTAGCAGCATTCAATACTACTTCACCAAATTTAGTTTTTACTAAAACGGTGTCCCAATTGTTTACACCTAACTTCATCATATCTCTAGGATCCATATAACAAGTTCCAGAAGCATTTTTATATTCTTCTTTTAATGTGGATCCTCTTTTTTTACATGCTCCTTGGTAGATGTCAGAACCTGTATTTAACATACAATTAAGTATGTCTTCAGATCCTTCACCAGGAGTTTGTTCCAAATCATCTACTACTGGTTTATCTAAATAAGTGTTTGCATAAAACATATTTTTACTCTCCTTTTTATTCTAACCATATAGCGTCACAAGGACAGAACATTTGACATGTTCCACATTCTTCACATTTATCTGGGCTGAAGAGTTTTATGAATCCATTTTCAACCATCATTATTGTTTCTGTTGTTTTTGAACCAGCTCCTCCAGCATTTTCCGGACTGATTCTAGCATTTACGGGGCAAGAAACAACACATACCCCACAACCTAAACATCTATCTTGATCTACTTTAAGTTCCATTTAATCATCACCGTTTAATTTTTTAAAGCTTTTATAGCATCTTGCCATGCTTTAGAATTGGTTGGTGTATTATTAATTTTAGTTCGTTTTACAGTTAAAGCATCATTAGGACATACTTTTTCACATGCACCACAATGTATACAAAATTCTTCTTTAATTTTAATAGAAGAATCCATATCACCAGATCCTTTTGATTTAGGGAAGTATAATGCATTACATGGACAAGTATCTATACATGCTCCACATTCACCACATTTATCTTCATCAATTTCAAATTTACCTTCAAATGCTTTAGTAACTGTTGCTGCATTGGTAGGACATACTCCTTCACACCATCCACAGTTAATACACTCTTTTTCATCAATAATTACATTACCAGTTGTAACAGATTTTTCTGGGTCAAAATCATATTCCCCATATGAACAAGACCGACAAACTGCTTTAATAGCATCAACAGGACATGCTTTTTTACAAACAAGACAGTAAACACATTTATCTTTATCAATAATTATGTCTTCTGAACCTGGTTCTTTTGTCACATCAATTGCTTCTGCAGGACATAACTCTTCACATATTCCACAATTAATACAAGTATCTTTGTCAACTTCAATTTCACCAGTAACTAAATCTGAACGTTTTGGTAAGTCTCTTTTTACAGTAAGAGCATCTCTAGGACAAGCTATTTGACATTTTTCACAGAGCACACATTCATCATCATCAATAGTCATTGATTTTTCATAAGATGGATAAGATTCCATATTTTTAATAGATTCCCCACCAATTGTTAAATCTAAAGCATCTGCTGGACATAACCCACTACACATACCACAAAGGACACATTTATCTTCATCAATTGTTACTTTGACATAGTTTGGTTTTGAAACCATGTTTTGAGCAATCTTTTTATGACCACTGAATTCAGTATTGAAGTAGTTACGAGAAACATTACCAACTGAAGCAATTTCTATTGCGCCTACTGGACAAGTATTTTCGCAAATCCCACATCCAATACAGATATGATCATTGAAAGATAATTGTCTACCTTCTGCTGCTGATCTTTTTATGTTAAAGTCTTTACCTTTAACTTCTTTCACGTTTTTGATCATCTTTTTCCTCCAAAATTTTGATAGAATTTGTTGGGCAGGCCTCTTCGCAGGTATGGCATCCACAACAATAAAAGGAGTTTATTTGAGCTGTTAGTGCATTTAAACTAATAGCCTCCAATATACACAAATCTACACATAATCCACAACCAATACATGAATCATTCACTATTCCATTATAATTTTTTTCTTTGAATATTAAAGCTATAACTCTAATTTTATCCAAATCATGGAATAAATTTTGAATTACTAACAAAAAATCTTTATTATTTAGTTGAGTTAATATTTTAGCAAATTCTATTGAATTCCAAGACAAATTACTTCCATTTAAGTAATGTGAAACTGTAGAACGATCAATATCTAATTTTTCTGCAATTTTTTTCTGAGATAAACCTTGATTTCTAAGTCTTACTGCAGCTAAATATTTCAGACCTGATGTTATATGTTTTGGCATGATATCATTCACTGTGTATTAATTAAATTTTTGTTTTTTCAACTTATAAAAGGTGCTACTAGAACTAAATAGAAATACTTAAATAAAACTGTGTAGTAACTACACTTTTTTAAAATTTAAATAATTAAAATTTGAGGTTTAAAAAGCAATATAATAGAAAATATATTTTAAAAAGCTTAAATAAACCCATTAATTAATTAATTTAAAAAATAAAACAAAAATAAGTTTTAAATAATAAAATAAGAAAAATTTATTCCTATTGAAAATAATAAAAATTTAGTACCTTATGTAAGTGTTTTCATGTCGAAAAATAAGAAAAAAAAGAAAAAAAACAACAATGTGTAGTAACTACACATGAATAAATTAATCATCTATAAAATAAGGTTCACGAGAATTAACAGCACTTATAAAAATTTCTTCTAAATCTTTTTCAGAATCCCCAGACCTAATATGAGAAATCAAATCGACAAGATTATCATTTCTAAGCAAACAAGGTTTAATTTTACCTTCAGGAGTTATTCTAAGACGTGTGCAATTCTCACAAAATTTAGTATTATCCATAGGGCGAACAATCTCAACTTCACCACCATCAATAAAATATTTTTTACGATCCTGCATAAACTTACGAACAGTAACCTCACTAGCCAAATCAGTAAATTCCTTTTCTAATGGAGTCATATCAAAATGATATTTTTCATTAAAATCATTATCTTCACAATTATCCGTTTCCAAAATTTCAATTAACTGTAAAATTAAGCCATTATCTTTACAAAAACCAAACATATCATGAATTTCATTATCATTTATACCTTTCATAACAACCATATTAATTTTTACAGGATAAAGGCCAACATCAACAGATTTAAGGATACCATTTTTAACCTCACTTAAATAATCTTTTTTAGTTATACACTTATAAGTCTCAGGTTTCAATGTATCCAAACTAACATTAACACGTTTTAATCCTGCTTTAACTAAATCTTCAGCATATTTATCTAAAAATATACCATTAGTCGTAATAGATATATCTTTAAAATTTAAAGTATTAAG
>NZ_DAZC01000031.1:5963-6528 GCF_002508845.1 Methanobrevibacter sp. UBA417 | reverse complement strand
TTAGAATTTAACATTCCATCATGATGACAATAAAAACATTGAATATTACAACGATTTGTAATAGATATACGTAATGAAATTATAGGTCTATTATAAGTATCTTTAATCTTATCCATCCAATCACATAAACCAAAAATTATTTTAATCAAACTTTTTTATTATTAATTAATATTTCAATTTTATTAAAATCCTTAACCCCATACTCAGTAGTTTTTAATGAATTTAACATTCCCAAAATAGTATTTTTCATAAAATCATTTACAAAAGCATTAATTCCAATATTAACACCATCAACTGAAACAGAAATATCTGCTTGTTTTTCTAAATCATATTGTAAATTTCCATCAATAAAAGCTTTAGCTATTACTTTACCATCATTATAACCACAATCATCAACAAACAAAGTGTCAATTATATCATAACCATAATTTTCAATTTTATCAACTAATAAACTAACATCAGAATCATCCATATTTTTCGCATCAACAGACGCAATAGTAAAATCATCAACAACATCCGGAGTTGTAGCAATTTTTGGATAATTATAACCTTTAAATCCTTCTAT
>NZ_DAZC01000031.1:2038-5642 GCF_002508845.1 Methanobrevibacter sp. UBA417 | reverse complement strand
TTAAGTTCCTTAATGATTCTTACAGTTAAAGAAGTCTTCCCACTATCTTTATTTCCAACAACAGAACAAATTCTCATAATAAACACCTAATTTTTATAAATAGTAAATTTTTTAGAAAAATTCAGAAAAATAAGCTTTTACAAACTAATAATTATAATTAATTTAGTTTTTTTTAATTTATATATATTTAATATGATATGCAATGCACATCGATTAATAAAAAAAGAATATTGAAATAAAACCATAAAAGGTTTTATTTCCTAAAAAAATGTTTATCTGTTATCCGGTAACTCAAATTCAGTGAATGGTAAAGGTACATCGTCGTTTTCCACACCACTATAATAACCAAAGATATCTTTAACTTTATTGTTTACAGTAGCGAAAATTTTGGAAACTGGAATTTCACATGGACATACTTCAGAACATTGACCACAGTTAGTACATGCATCTACCATATGAACCATACGAGTTAAATGGAAAAATGGAGCTGCAGGTGTGTATCCTCCAGGTACCCATTCAGGTCCTTCGGTTTCAAGACAACAATCTTCACAATAACATAAAGGACATGCTTCACGGCAACCATAACATTTCATACAAGTGGACATATCTTTTTTGAATTTATTTAATACATCAAGAATATCTCCAGTTGTGCCTGCAAAGTCTTTCTCTTTTTGTTTAGATGCTTGTTTAACCATAATATTATTGATTTTATCCCGAATTTCAATACCTTTTTCAATAGGTTCTGCTGTTTCGATTAATTTTTCATCAATAACACCGTTTAATATTTCAGCACCTTTATCAGTGAAAACTTCAACAAATGTAGCTTTACCAGCTAAATCTCCAATAACACCCCAATTACCTAAAGCTATATCAGCATTAGATGGAATGTTCATATCACATCTTTGACAGTTTTCTCTTCGGCCCATACCTTCTGCTTCTAATTCATCGATTTTGATTCCTTTTTCTTCACCATCTTTAGTTTCTACAATAAGTTTTCCTTTAGCTATTTCTTCTTTAGCAACATCAGCAGGGTTTACACCATAGACTTCTTTAAACATTTTCATAGTTGGAACTGGTGGTAATGTTCCACCACAATTTACTCCTACCATTATAACATTATCTTCTATAATTCTACCTTTGCGCATTAATTCTCTAATGGTCATTGCATCACATGGTTTACATGTAACAGCTACCTTGAAATCTCTTGCACCATCAATATATTTTGTTAAAAATTTTGCTAAATTTAGAGTACCACAATGTAAAGAACCAGCAGATTTAATAATATCTTCAGGATCAGTGATTAAAATAGGTTTAGCATCATATAAATCGAATCCTTCTTCAACCGCTAGTACTGCATCAACAGTTCCAGATTTTAAAAGGTATTTCATTATAGTGGTTACAACACCACCATATTCTCCTTCGTCATAAATTGCATTGTCTGCAGAATATGCATAATATTTATCGTTAACTTTTACTGACATGCGATCTACTCCATTTTTTCCACTTTAATAGCACATGCTTTTAATTCAACCATTTTACATTTAGGATCAAAAGAATTAGAATTAGTTAACATGTTAGCTGCACATTCTGTAAAGTGCATAGGTATATTTACAATTCCACGTTTAATATTATCAGTGACCCTAGCAGCTATTTCAATACTTCCTCTTCTAGAACTTGCTTTGACTATTTCTTTATCAAGTATACCTAATTCTTTAGCATCTTCACTATTCATTTCAATATATCCAGTTTTAACCTCATTATCTAAAGTTTTACATCTTCGAGTCATTGCAGCATGATAATGGAACAATACACGTGTAGTGGTTAATAATAATGGGTATTCATTATCAGTAACTTCAACTGGTCCTCTATGTTCTTGTGGCATGAAAATAGCTTTACCATTAGGACGTGAGAATTTTTCTGTATACATTAATGGTTGACAAGGATCATCCTCACTTAAACAAGGCCAATGTAAAGCTTCAGGTGAGTCTAATCTTTTACGATCCATTCCAGCCATTATTGGTGCACATTCTCTAATTTCATTAAAGATATCTTCTGAAGTTTCATAATGGAATTGTTCAGGGTGAGCATCTTCACCCATTCTTATTGCTAATTGTTCCATTATTTTCCAATCTAACATTGCATCACCAGGTGGGTCTTGAGCTTTGTGTAAACATTGTACTCTTCTTTCACCACTGGTAAATGTTCCTTCTTGTTCTCCCCAACCTGCTGCTGGGAATACAACATCTGCTTCAGCTGCAGTATCAGTCATAAATAATTCTTGAACAACAAGCATATCTAAGTTAGCTAATGCTTCTTTTGTATGAGTAATATCCGCATCAGATAAAACTGGATCTTCTCCATGAATATATAATACTTTTAAATCTCCAGAATGAGCAGCATTCATCATTTCAACTAATGTTAATCCTGGTTTTGTTGATAAATTTGTACCATAATAATTGTTAAACCAGTCAGTAGTTTCTTGATCAGCAACTTTTCTGTATCCAACATAATCTGTTGGAAGTGCTCCCATATCACAAGCACCTTGTACGTTATTTTGACCTCTTAATGGATTTACACCAGCACCTTCTTTCCCTAAGTTACCAGTTAACATTGCAAGATCTGCAGTACACATTACATTATCTGCACCATGTGAATGTTCTGTAATACCTAAAGAGTATACAATAGCTGCTTTATCTGCTTTTGCATAAGCTTCTGTTATTTCTATAAGACTATCTTTATCAGCTTCAGTTATTTCACATACTTTATCCATATCATATTTAGATACAATTTCTTTTAATTCTTCGAAATTTTCAGTTCTGTCTTTAATAAATTCAGTATTTTGTAAATCATTATCAATAATATATTTCATCATACCATTCATTAAAGCTACATCAGTACCTGTTTTGAATTCTAAATATTTATCTGCTATTTTAGCTGTAGGTGTATATCTTGGGTCAGCAACTATAATTTTTGCCCCATTCTGTTTAGCTTTGATTAATTTTCTACCAAATAATGGGTGTGCTTCCATACTATTTGCACCAATTACAAATATGACATCAGCTTGCATTATACTGTCAAATCCATTAGTCATAGCACCTGAACCGAAACAAGTTGCTAATCCTGCTACAGTAGGACCGTGACAAATACGTGCACAGTGGTCTACATTATGAGTTCCACATGCTACTCTAGCAAATTTTTGAGTTACATAAATATTTTCATTAGGGGATCTAGCACAAGCATAAAATCCTAATTTATTCGGATCTTCTGCTTTCACTTCATTTAGCTTATTTGCAACTAAATTTAAAGCTTCATCCCAAGAAGCTTCTCTAAATTCCCCATTTTCTTTAATTAAAGGAATAGTTAATCTATCTTCCCGGTTAATAAATTCATATCCAAAATTACCTTTTGGACAAACTTTTCCTTCATTAACAGGATGCCTTTTCCAAGGTTCAACTCCTATAATTTTCCCATCTTTTACAACAAAATTTAATCCACAACCAGTACCACAGTATGGACAAATTGTTGGAACATATTCTATTTTTGGGACATTTTTCGCAACCATTTTATAATCTCCATATTAATAAAAGTTAAAATTGTTAAATAT
>NZ_DAZC01000031.1:0-1868 GCF_002508845.1 Methanobrevibacter sp. UBA417 | reverse complement strand
AATATTAACTTTTAATTAAAAAAATAGATTTTAAGGAATAAATAATTACTCCTTAAAATCTAAATGAAAAGTTAATAATATAAACAATTGTTTAATTATTTTTTACTTTATTCTTTAACATATACATACCAGTAGGCGCATGCTACAAATAATGCTCCACCGATAATATTTCCGATTGTAACTGGTATTAAGTTATTCCATAATAATTGTACTACTGATATTTTTGCACCTAAGAACATACCTAATGGTATGAAAAACATATTAGCTACACTGTGCTCGAAACCTAAAGTTACGAAAGCCATAATTGGTACCCAAATACCAACAATTTTACCAATTATATCATCAGAAGCTACAGCCATGTATACAGCTAAACAAACTAGCCAGTTACATCCAATACCTCTTATTAAAGCTTGTACCCAAGTGATAGATTTAACAGCTTTACCAGCTGATAAGAAACTTGCTCCACCTAATGCTTTAGTGTTTGCAACTGTAAGTGCATTGCCCATAAATGGATCTGCAGTCATTAAACCAGATAAGTATGCTAATACGAAAGCAACGAATAAAGCTCCTACGAAGTTGAAAACCCAACTTCCAGCCCAATTCTTACATAATCTCCAATGCTAGATTTTCCATCTAAAACACCAGCAGTCATATACATAACATTACCAGTAAATAATTCGGATCCACAAATTACAACCATAATTAAACCTACAGGGAACACTGCACCAAATACAAATTTACAAATACCCGGAGGGAAACCCGCTGCAGCCATTCCAGCATTACATATTTCAGCTAACATTCCACCAAATGCAATGTAAGCACCAGCAAGGAATCCTAAAATTGCAAGAGATGCAATTGAAAGATTATTTTTACTTCCACCGATAGATGCTACAGCTTTTGCTGTATCACCCGGACTTTTAAAAGATGAACTCATTTTTTATTACCTCTTTTATACTATCCCATATTTAAAAAAAATAATACTCGATATAATTACCTCACAATAAAGAGTATTATGTATACTATTTAACATTTTTATTATAAAAACTATTTACGATATGAATTAAAAAGTAAGATTTATATACTAGTTTTAACAATTACAAAACTCGAACAAAATAACAAATAAAATAAAATTTTAAAACTAAATAATATTAATAACCAAAATTAGTAGAATAAAATTATAGTATATCTGAAAAAAAATAAACTTTAAAAACAAAAATATTAAAACGATATGAACAATCTTAAAATAAAAAAATAAAAAGTAAAAAATTAAGATGAAACCATAACAAGTTTTCCCGTATCAGGATCTTTATAAACTTTACCTACTTCACTATACCCTTGACCAGAAGAACTCCCACTAGCAGTTGTATCATTAGTAAAAGTTTCTCCAGTACTAATCTGTTGAGTATTTTGAGATTGCTGAGATTGCTGAGAAGTTTCAGATTGAATATTTGGATTAGCACTTAAAGCCAAAATAGCAAATATTAAGAACCCTAACGCTAAAACTAACATAGCATCAGATAAATTTGTTAAAGATGCCATCGGATCATCATCATCCATTTCAGTCAAACGTTTTCTTTTTCTTAAAATTTAAAACACTCCTTTAAAACATCACATTATATCTTTGATAATTTTTCAAGCACAGATTCCGCAACTGTCTCAAGAGTTGTTAAATCTGATTCATACCATTGTTTTTTATATTTAGACACCACATAAGACAAAGAACTGATAGTTAAACCAATGACAGTAGTATCAAAAGCAATAGTTAAAGAACTAGCTAAAGTCGCTATTTGACCAGAACCTAATGCAGAAAGACCAGGACCTAAAGGAATTAAAGTACCTAATAACCCAAGTACAGGACCAAGCCGAAC